>JANXUW010000055.1 GCA_025351985.1 Pseudolysobacter sp. | reverse complement strand
CCGTGGTCGGTGGTGCATGAACTCGGTCGCGGCGGCATGGGCATCGTACTGCTGGTCGAGCGCGCGGACGGCCAATACGAGCAGCGAGCAGCGCTCAAACTGATCAAGCGCGGCATGGACAGCGAAGCATTGCTCGCACGATTTTTGCGCGAACGGCAGATTCTCGCGCGGCTCGAACATCCGCACATCGCGCGTTTGCTCGATGGCGGCATCACCGACGAAGGGCGGCCGTATTTTGCGATGGAATATATCGCCGGCCAGCCCCTGCTGCGGCATTGCGCCGCGCAAAAACTCGGACTCGAACAACGCATAAAACTGTTCGTCGATATTTGCGCAGCAGCGCAATTCGCGCATCGCGCCTTGATCGTGCATCTCGATCTGAAATCCTCCAACGTGCTGGTCACCGAGGATGGTGTGGTGAAGCTGCTGGATTTCGGTATCGCCAAACTGCTCGCCGACGATATCAATGCGACCCAGACCGGCGATGCAGCGGGCCGACCGTTGACGCCGGCGTATGCGGCGCCGGAACAACTGTGCGGCGAACCGGTCAGCACCGCCACCGACGTATATGCGCTCGGTGCGATTTTGTACGAACTCCTGACCGGGCAACGGCTCTACGATTTCGGCACGGCGACCACGCTCGAAGCAATTCGCAAATATATAAACGACAATCCGCCGCAAGCACCGAGCAAACGTGCCGTCGCCGATGCGCCCGTGCCTGCACGCCGGCTGCGCGGCGATCTCGACACCATCATCCTGACCGCACTCAAGCGTGAACCGGATCGGCGTTACGCCACGGCCGATGCGCTGGCGCAGGATCTGCATCGTTATCTGCGCGGCGAACCGATCCGCGCGCGCCGCGACAGCGCATGGTACCGAACCGCCAAATTTGTGCTGCGCCATCGGCTCGGTATGGTCATGGCCAGCGCGGCGATATTCGGCTTGATCGCCACGACCGCGTTGGCGTTGTGGGAAGCGCGACTGGCACGCGCGCAGGCGCAGCGGGCCGAAACCGTGACCGATTTCCTGATCGATATTTTTCGCGTGGCCGATCCGAAGGGCGCACCGGGCGGCGTGAAACTCAGCGCAATCGACGTGCTGGATGCTGGCGCGCAACGACTCGACACGCAGCTATCCAGCCAGCCGCAACTGGCCGCACGTTTTGGCGAAGTGATGGGTGCGATCTACATCGAGTTGGGGCAATACGATCATGCCATCGGCCTGCTGCAGCAGGCGCTGGATAAACTCCCCGATACTGGCGCAAATTTATCCGCGGCAAACCTGACCGGACAACTCGCACGCGCCGAATACGAGAAAGGCGATTATGTCGCCGCGGAGAAAAATGCCGCGGCGGCACTTGTACAACATGGCGCCAGCGACGGTGCCGACAGTACGAGCGTGGCGCGCGATCTGGCGTTGCAAGGCGAGATCGCGCGGCGGCTGGGCGACTTCAAAAAAGCCGAGCCGTTGTTGCAGCAGGCGTTGGCCATGTCGCGCGCCAACCTGAAATCGCCGAACGCGCAAATCGCGGCGCAGCTGAATCAGCTCGCGGTGCTGTACAGCGATATGCGCCGACTCGATGAAGGCACGACCTTGACCGAAGAAGCACTGGCGATGTTCATCGCGTTGTACGGCGAAAATCATCTGGACGTCGCCGAGAATCTGATCAATCTCGGTTCGTTTCGCATGCAGGCCGGGCACGTGACCGAAGCGTTGCCGCCGCTGCAGCAGGCGATCACGATTTATCGCCGATTGTTGCCCGCCGATCATCCGTTGCTGGCCACCGCGCTGGTCAATCACGCGCGCGCATTCGATCGACTTGGTCGTTTTGATGAAGCCGAACCACTGTACCTGCAAGCACTCGCGATGCAGCGCCGCGTGCTCGGCGAACAGCATCCCGATGTCGCAGCCACCTTGAATAATCTCGCGGTGCTGCACATGCATCACGATGATTTTTCCGGCGGCGCGGATTACAGCCGACAAGCGCTGGCAATCTGGGTGGCGCAAGGCAAACCCGAGCATCCGTTCGCGCTCGGTTCGAAGGCTAATCTTTCGGTGGCGTTGCGCGAGTCAGGCAATCTGGCCGAATCGGAACACTTGATTCGCGAGGTGTTGAGCGAACGCCGCAAGCAACTCGGCGAAAAACATTTTCTGGTGTCGTACACGATGGATCAACTCGGCATCGTATTGCGTTTGTCCGGCCGGCCCGCCGAGGCAATCATCCAGCACCAACTGGCGCAAGACCTGCGTGCCGATTCAAGCGGCTTGCCGCCGCAGGAAGTGGCCGCGGCCCACCTGCATTTTGCGCTGAGCGAACTGGCTGTCGGTGATCTCGGCGCCGCCAACCAGCAAATCCAGCAGGCGCTGCAGATACTCGACAAGCTGCAGCCGATCAATACTGAACGCCTCGCCGATGCACTGCTGGCGAAAGCGCGCATCGCGCTGGCGCAACACGATATCACCGATGGCTGCACGGCAGCGAATCACGCACTCGAACTGCGCCCCGTCGATGATCCCGTCCACGGCTGGCGCCATGCCGAGGCGCTCGCTGTTCACGGCGAATGCCTCGCTGCGCGCGACGATTTCGTCGCCGCACGCAGCGAAATGAAAACCGCGTTGATCCAGTTGCAACATGCGCGCGGCAGCGATCACTGGATGACGCTGCAAGTTCGTATCGCGCTGCAACGGCTGCCCGAGCGCTAAACCGTCGCAGAAATCCGCAAGTCTCGCCGCATCGCTCTCACCTGCGGTTTCTTGTCGCGGTCGCCAAAACGGCAATGGTAGGAACACGCAATGTCCCCTCGGGCTGCCACCCCTCGTAATGAACGAAGACCACTTCATCTTTCCGAGGATTTCGCATGCGTTTTTCCCGCAACAAATTCAGTCACTTTTTCTTTGCTGCATTCGCGATTGTCGCAGGGATGTCGCAGCTTGCGTCAGCCGGTTCGTTCACTGTGACGAGTACCGCCGACAGCGGCCCGGGCACGCTGCGACAGGCGATCCTCGATGCCAACAACAATCCCGGCCCCGATAGCATCCTGTTCGGCATGGCCTCTGGTCCGCAAACCATTTCTCCACTCTCGGAGCTGCCAACGATCAGCGATCAGGTCATTATAAAAGGGCAATCGCAGATCGGCTTCGACGGGGTTCCGCTGATCCGCATCGACGGTATCAATGCCGGCGCGCTGAGTGCGGGCTTGCGCATCGATGCCGCGCAGACGATCGTGCAAAGTTTGATGATTACCCGCTTTTCCCGCGGCTTGGAAATTGTCAGCGGCAGCGGAAATTTTGTGCTCGGATGCTACCTCGGTACGGACGGTATCAATTCACTCGGTAACGAGACTGGATTATTCATCGCCGCGACCACATCGAGCACGATTGGCGGCGGTCTGCAAAACGACTTCAACGTGATATCCGGAAACACCGACGGCGGTGTCTATATCGGCAGCTCCGCCAGCAACGTGTCGCTGTTTGGCAACCGGATCGGACTCAACGCGGCCGGTACAGTCGCGATCCCGAATCTTGGTATCGGCATACGCACCCAAGCCGCAAATACCAAGATCGGTTCTACCCAGGCATCTCAACGCAATTTTATTTCCGGCAACGGCAGCGACGGCATCCAGCTCGACTCGTCCAGCGCCGCGCAGGTGGCGGGAAACTACATCGGATTGAACCTTGCAGGCAGTGCAGCGATCGCGAACAGCGGTAGCGGCATTGTCGATCTCGGCATGAACTCATCCATCGGCAGCGCTGTGAGCGGCGGTGCCAATATCATCTCCGGCAACGGCGACAATGGCATCGTGCTGTTCGGCGCGCAGGGCGGCCAGATTCTGGCGAACTTCATCGGCACCCTGCCCAATGGCAACCAGGCGCTACCGAATTTCAACTATGGCATTCGCGCCGTTTCCGGCAACACGATCAATATCGGCACCAGTGCGGTGGGTGCGGGAAATCTGATTTCCGGCAACGGCAGGAGTGGCATCATCGTCGAAGCCCCAGCCAGCAATTTCGTCATCAGCGGAAATACGATCGGAACCAATGGCGGCGGTAGCACGGCACTTCCGAACGGCGAAAATGGCGTCGAGGTTTATGGTCAAAATGTCAGCGTCGGCACCGGCCTGGCCGGCAATATAATTTCGGCAAATACCGGCAGCGGCATTTCGATCGATACCACGGCGCAAAACATCAGCGTGTTGCACAATACGATCGGCTTGAATGCCGCCGGCACGGCGCCGTTGGGCAATCAGGGTTACGGTATTCGCGCACTCGGCGGCGGCGGTATCGTGATCGGCCTACCCGGCAGCGGCAACACGATTTCCGGCAATGCGCGCGGGGTGAATCTCGAAGCCGCCGTGACCGCGGCAAAAGTGCAAAGCAACGTGATCGGACTCTCGGCCAACCAGGCAACGGCGGTCGGCAATTACGAAGACGGCATCGGCATCGAGGGTGCGAACAATCAGATCGGCGGCACCGCGGCCAACACCGGCAACATCATCGCGGCGAACAGTTATTACGGCATTTCGCTGTACGGCCCGGGCGCCACCGGTAATCATGTCGAAGGCAATATCATCGGCACGAACGCAGCGTTGAGCGGTGTATTTCCGAATCAGTTCGGCATGGTGATTTATGGCGCCAACGGAAACTTCATCGGCGGCACTGCGGCAGGCGCGGGCAATGTCATTGCCAATAATTCCAACAACGGCATCTACCTGTGGTTTGGCGCGCAGAATCGATTCCTCGGCAATCGCATCTATGCCAATCAGCGGCTCGGGATCGATCTCGATCCGCAAGGCCCGCTGCCGAACGATGCGCTGGATGTGGATCACGGCCCGAACGAGGGCCAGAATTATCCGGTGGTCATGCTGGCGACGCAGCTCGCGAATGCAGTCAGCGTGCAGGGCCAGTTGAGTTCGTCGCGCAACGCGAATTTCCGTATCGAATATTTTCTCTCGGCGACCTGCGATATCTCCGGCATGGGTCAAGGCGAGCAGTTTCTCGGCAGCAGCAATGCGGTGACCGATGCGAATGGCAACGCGGCACTGTCGGCCTCGCTGCCGAGCAATCCGGTTGGCGGATTCATCACCGCCACAGCCACCAGCGCGGATGGCAATACCTCGGAATTTTCACCGTGCATCGCGATCGGCCCGGCCAGCGCGGGCGAGTTCAACATCGCCACACCGGTCCAGGCGTACGAGGATGTTCCGCTGCTCAAAGTCGCGATCGTGCGCTCGCACGGACTCAGCGGCACGGCATCGGTCAAGTTCAATACCGCCGATGGCAGCGCAACCGCACCGGCGGATTATGCGACCGTGACGCAGACACTGACTTTCGCCGCGGGCGAGTCGATCAAACTCGTGAACATTCCGATCGTGCTGGATAGCCAGGTGGAAGGAACCGAACACTTCGGCCTTGTGCTTAGTCAGCCGACCGGCGGCGCCAAGCTCGGCGTGAACTCCGCGATCGATGTAACGCTATACGATCACGATCCGCAATATCCGTTCTACAGCGTGAGCGATGCGAGTGTGAGCGCGCCGGATGTCGGCCAGGCGCAAACCGGTATCACGATCAAACTTTCCGCGCCGACGACACATGCGATCGTGCTTGACTATCAGACGACTGACGGCGCGGCCAAAGCCGCTACGGACTATGTGGCGCTCAGCGGCCAGGTCACTTTTCTGGCCGGCGAAACCAGCAAAATGTTGCCGATCACGGTACTCGCCGATGTGCAAAATCAGATCGAGAAAACCTTCTACCTGCAGATCGTCGGCGCAACCGGAAACGTGATCGCCTACGATAGCGAAGGTCAGATCACGATCACGCTCAGCGATCGAATCTTCAAGAACGGCTTCGAATAATCGTCGACGACATCGCCGTGATGGCGGATGTGATTCGTCATCACGGCAACGCGCTTCAACGCTGGAATCCTCGCTGCCATGCGCGAGCGCCGCCGCGTTCGCATCACGGCGCGCTGGCATGTTCCTTGGCGATGCGCGCATCGAGTTTTTCGTTGCCGCTCGCGGCATAACGGCGGCATGCTTCGGCATCGACCAGCGGCGCGCTGGTCTGTGCTCCGAGCCGGCTCCACATTGCGCTCGCATCAGGGTGCGGCGTCAGCAGAATATCGCAAGGCAGCGCGGCGATCGTCGCCAGACCGGCGCGGAACGCCGCGACAAAACCCGGATGCGACACCTCGTCGGTGTAACGATACACATCGTCGGACAATGGCGTGACGCTGTCGACATAGGCCATCTGCAGGCAACGCTGGCCTGCGCAGGATTTCCATGTCCAGCTGGTACTTCCGGGCGTGTGGCCGGGCGTGGCATGTGCGGTCAACGCCAAGCCATCCAGCGTTATGATTTCGCCATCGACGACACGCCGCACGTTGCTCACGGGCGGAAATTTTTTGGTTTCCAGATATTGCGGATCGGAACGATCGCCGTGGCCGCGTTCGATCGCGTCCGCATCTGCGCCGCGCGCAACGACTACGGCGCCAGAATCCCGCTGCAGTTGCGCCAGTCCGCCGGCATGATCGTTATGCGCGTGCGAGTTGAGAATGTAGCGCACATCGGTTACGCGAAAGCCGAGCTTGCGGATGTTCGCCTCAATTAACGGCGGCGCTTTTTCGGTGTCGCCATCGATCAGGATATGACCATGCGCGGACGTGATCAGCAGCGCACTCAATCCGCATGTGCCGACGTACCAGGTGTTGCCGTAAATAGGCAGCGGCGGCGTGGGTTCGTTCCAGTCGGCGTCGGGCTGGCACGTCGGTTTCTGCACAGCGGGAACCGGTTTCGCGGCTTGCGCGGCAGATCCGAAAAGTGCAAAAAAGATAAAGGTATATAAATGTAATCTCATTTTTTTCACTCGCAGAAAATCGGACGCAGCCGCGGAATTGGCGCGCAGGCTAACACCGAAAAGATCGGTTTTAGCGACACCCGAAGTCGAAATGGAGGATCGTCATGGTTTCGCCCGCACATACGCATATTCTTGCCTCATCCGCAGTCAGTCATGGCGACCGTTTTCCGCCACTGCGGCAAGAGGCCGTGGCAAGAAAACGATGTCTGCAAACAATCGGGTGTCTGCCATCGGCGCATTGCAACGTATATCCCAGAACAAGCGGCCAGTATTGGCCGCACATTCGGGAGCACGTCATGCAAACCAGCCAGAGTAAAATCGACAGAAATTCCAGCACAGCACACCGACATCGATGGCTCGCGATTCTTGCGCTGGCCGGGTGGCTGACCAGCGTCGCGGCATGCGCGCAAAACTATGACGGCAAACCCGATCCGAGCTTCGGTATCCCCGGGCTCGGCTGGAGCAACTACGCCTATACCGGTGCAAGTTTCGCGACCGCGGTGGCGCGCCAGAGCGACGGCAAGATTCTTGCCGCCGGCACTTCGACGCTTGCTTCAGGTCACACCCTGGTCATCGTGATGCGACTGAATACGAGTGGTTTTCTCGACACGAGTTTTGGTGCGGGCACCGGCTCCGTGCCGGGCGTCGGTACGTACTTTTTCAGCTCGGCCGATTTCGCTGCGCCAACGGATGAATCGGCGAGCGCGATTGCGGTGCAATCCGATGGCAAGATCGTGGTAGCCGGAACGTTCACCGCCAGTGCGGGCGGCGGCACGGGCGGACTGTTGTTCCGGCTGTTGCCGAGCGGCGCGGTCGATGCGAGTTTCGGCAGTGATGGCGGTGCGCAGTTTCTCGATTGCGACAGCCAATCTTCACTCGCGGCCATCGCGTTATTGCCGGACAACCGAATACTCACGGCGGGCACCGGGCAGAAATATGTCGGTGGCACCAGCGCGGATTTCTGCGTCGTGTTGCACGATGCGAACGGTCACCCGCTGATTCAGAAATTTGTCGATTTTTCCGATGGCACGGCGGGGGTCAAAGACAACGCCAGCGCGATCGCGGTGTCCGGCAATCGCGTGGTCGTGGCCGGTTCGGCGCAAGGCCGACCGCAACATCTTGGTGGCAGCAACGATACCAATTTCGCAGTGGCTGCATTCACCTTGCCGAACCTCGATCTCGACTCTGGTTTCGGCACAAATCCGGCCACTCAACCGGGTCTGGCGATCATCCCGTTCGACGGCCAATTCCCCGGTGGCGAAAGTGCCGATGCATGTCGCGCAGTCGCGATCAGCGTCGATGGCGGTATCGTGCTCGGCGGCGAAGCGTATGTCACCACCGCATCGGGCACGGTGAGTTATTGGGCAGTCGCAAAACTCTATTCGAATGGCATCATCAATGCCGGATTCGGCGGCGCTCCTGTGCCGGGGGAAAAGATCGGCATCTATCAATCGATCGGCGCCTACAACGGCATCGGCAGCCTGGTGCTGCAGCAAAACAGCATCAGCAATAATACGGAAGATCACATCCGCGAAAACATCATTTTCGGCGGCAACGCCTACAGCTTTTTTCAGGGCAATGCACCGGCCGATTTCGGCATCCATCGCATGTTGTTCAACGGCGATCCCGACAGCACGTTCGGCAGCGCCGGCAATGTGATTTTCAGCCCCGGCTCCGAGCCTGGCAACGGCTCGCCGCAATATGTCACCGCATTGCTGCTGGATGGCAATCGACCGTTGGTCGTGGGCGTGAACTACACCGCCAGCAACGTCGATTTTCTGTTCCTGCGTTTGCAGAACGACAAGCTTTTCGGTGACGGATTCTGAGCTGAAAAACGCTAACTGATCACCCCG
>JANXUW010000040.1 GCA_025351985.1 Pseudolysobacter sp. | reverse complement strand
TACGCGCGACGCTGAATGGCAAGGACAGTGCGCCGTATTTTTCGCAACTCGAATCGCTCGGCACGACTTACGGCCAGATGCGCCGTTTTGAAGAAGCCGAAACCGCGTTGCGCCAGGCATTGGAGGGACGGCGCAAACTCGATGGCAGCGACAATGTCGAAATGGCGTGGCGACTGTCGCAACTCGCGCGTGTCATCGACAACTCGGGCCGGCCGCGCCAAGCTGTGCCGCTGTATCGTGAGGCGCTTACGATCGGCGCGAAAAAGATGGGCGTGACCTCCGTATCGTATGCAGTGCTGTTGAACAATCTGGCGATTTCCAGTCGCCGCAGCGGTGACTTCGCCAGCGCCGAACAAGCCTATGCGCAAGCGCTGCCGATCTTCGAAAAAGCGTGGCCGGCGAGCGATCCGACGCTGCAACGCGTACACAACGACTACGGCGTGCTGCTGCTGCGCGAGGGCAAAATCGACGCCGCACGCGCCCCGCTGTTCACCGCTTACGAAGCACGTCTGGCCGCACTCGGCGCAGAGCATGCAGACGTCAGTCAATCGCAAATTTGTCTCGCCGAGTGGGAGCTGAAATCGGGTCATCTCGACAAAGCTGACTTGCGATTGGCCAGTGTCGATCCACGCGCCGAACAGCTCGATGCGCTCGATCACGCCGCCTACGAACGTGTGCTTGGATTGAGCCACGCCAAACGCGGCCACAACGACGACGCGATGTCGCATCTGCAGCGCGCCGAGAAATTGATACGCGACAAACTCGGCGAGCGCGATCCGCGCACGTGGCTCAGCATGCTCGATCGCGCCGAACTGCTGGCGTCGCAGAACAATCCGCAATCACGCGCCGCGAGTGCCGCGCTCGCCACGGAAATGTTGAAAGGCCTCGGCGATGGATTGATGCCTGATTCGGCGTTGCTCGCGCATATCAAACAGCTCGCGCAATCGGCACGCTGATTAGTCCGGTCTTTCGCGTTTGCGAGCAGGCAGATAAGTCAATTTCGCCGAACGATCACTTGCCATCGATCCTGTTCAAAGATCCTGTTCAAAGATCCTGTTCAAATTGCGCTGGATTTTTCCTCGCTGCGATTTCGGTAGAAATCGAGGATGACTTCTTCAAAGTTGCCGACCAGCAGCCGAGCGATCGGCTCCGCATACCAATTGAATTGCGTGCTGACGCGATATTGCATGCGGATCGTCAGTTCGGTCGCCGCACCTTTCGCGGTCAGCGTGTAAGACGTCGTTTTCAGATCAAAGTATTGCCCACCGATCAAGACATGATCGTCAAGCGCCGCCGCCGGAAACGAATCCTTGCTGAAACGATAGACCCAATTCACGTAGCGGTTCGGTTGCCAATCGGTGATCACCTGGTCGAAGTGAATTCCCTTGCCCATCGTGATCCGCCGCACCAGCCCATCGGCGGTTTGCTCGGTCGCGGCAGCGAGCGGCAGCGGTACGCCAAGACGATACATCCAGCCGCGATCAACTTCTTGCGGCTGGATGGCGCTGACGTTCCAGATCTGCTGCCATACTTTTTCAGCGGATGCATCGATCAGGACATGCCGTTCGATCGTCTCGACGCGTTCGGGCAATGTGATACGCGACTCCAGCGAACCCAACACCAGCGGCAATACCGCGAACGAATACATCGCGCGCTGCGACCAGCCTGTCATGCGGCAGATGATTCCCATGACGAGTCCGCCAACCGCGCTGAGCGCCGCGAAAAGTGGAACGATCAATATGGCGCAAATGATGCCTTCGATCATGATTGCCAGCGTTCCTGCGACAAAGATGACGCTGGCCAACATCGGTGCCCAGATGTAGTAGCCCCAGCTACGCCGCTTGCGACGCTCCGCCAAACACACGGTCACGATGCCGACCAGTAACGGCGCGAGGTAGATGAATGAGCCCATCATCGCCGCGTATATTCCGCCTGGTTTGCCCATGAAAACCAGGCGCAAGGCGATGCCCGAAAGTGCGCCAGCCAGCAGCGGCCACCATCCGGAGAAAGGCAATCTGTCGAGTGGATCGGTCGGCGGCGATGGTGGAATCGCCGAGGGTGCATATAGGCGATCCATCAATGTGACACCTCAACAAAATGTGGCGCAGGGACAGAAGATGGATTCGACCTAGATCCGACTGAAATCAGTTCCGGGCGAAATGGCAAGTCCGCTGGCATGCGCAAATGCGATGCCAAACCACAACGTTCAAGGCCTTTGAGAAACCACCAACCCGGATCCCATTCACCTGCATACAAACCAAACTTGGCCGAGCCCGGAAACGCGTGATGGTTGTTATGCCAGGATTCGCCCATCGTCAACAACGCGGTGAATGGCACGTTGCGACCTTGCACCGCCGCGCCGCGAACTTCGTGATGCATGTCGCCATGGTTATGCGCGAAATAACCGATCAACCAGTGTCCGAATACACCCGTCGTGACTCGCGCACAGACACCCCAGAATACAAAACCCCAACCGCCGCATGCGTAAAACAACATCGCCCACGGCAGCTGCTGCAACATCCATGTTCGTTGCAAAAAACGATACAGACGATCCTCTGCGATCAATGCTTCGATGCGGATGTTCGGTGGATGTTCAAGGCGCAGCTCGCAGTGCAGTTGCCACCACGCATCGATCCAAGGCGCACGACGATGCGCGAGAAAATCATGACAGCGGGGAAGTCGCTGGGCGTAGTCGCGCAGGTCGTGCGTGCGCAACAATCCGAGCGGCCCAGCGAGGCCGACCAGCACGCCGCAATACACAAGAAAATATTCGAGCGGCTTGGAACACTGAAAACTGTTGTGAATAAGTTTGCGGTGCATGCCGACGGAATGCCCGAGCAACAACACCAGTGCGGTTGATACTGCAAAGAGGATGAAAGCACTCCAGCTGAAAGTGAGCGCGCCACCGATGATCGCGGCGAGTGCCAAGCAGGAAAACCATAACGAGCGTATCGGCTCCCATACAACCCGGCCTTCGAGCGCATCGGTCAGTGCCGAGGCTCTGGCCCGATGTGAACGCAAACTTTCGGAATCCATGTTCTTCTCCCAAGCTGTTTGAGTCAGGTGCGCGCCTTGGCTTTTTTCAGCGCTCTGGATTCGCGTTTGAGCGGGCCCGCGCTCGGACATATCTCAAACGCAAATCCGGTCAGCGTGTTGACGAGATTGTCCTTGTTGAGTTGGTACACGATGTATTGCCCGCGGCGTTCGCCCACTACCAGGCCGGCCGCTTCGAGCAACGACAAATGCCTCGAAATCGCCGGAGCGCTCATCTTGAATCGACTCGCGATCTCGCCTGCCGTCAGTTCCTGCGCTGACAGATAGGCCAAAATCTCGCGTCTCGGACGCGAAGCGAGTGCCTCAAAAATCTGATCAATAGCCATACGTGTTTAATTAAATAATTAACGAATTAGCTAATTGTATTGATCGCTCTGTCGCTCGTCAATCCAGCACAGTTCAGTCGCAGCAAGGGAGGGCTAAATCAAACAAATTGCCACACAGCTTTCGGATGGCTTGCCGATGCGTCGCAGCGCCCAGGTTCGCGACACTGCACACGTACACATGCGCGGATTCGTCGCATTGCGGCAACAATTTGTTTCTATCGCGGGCATTCCGTTTGCGGGCGGCGCCACTATATTGTGCGGATCGCAAATATCGAGGTCGGGTCGTCATGAATATCTCTGTGCAAGAATCCGCTGCTAACGCTTCGTCGACGGCGCAACGGCGCGTCAAACAGATCGTGCGCGGACGCGCTACCAGCGATGGTGCGGGCGTGAAACTCACGCGTGTGATCGGTTCGGCCGAGCTGCCGGATCTCGATCCGTTCCTGATGCTCGACGAGTTCGGCTCGGACAAACCCGGCGATTATCTGGCGGGTTTTCCGGAACATCCGCACCGTGGTTTCGAGACCGTGACTTACATGCTGTCCGGGCGCATGCGCCATCACGACAATCAGGGCAACACCGGTCTGCTCGGCCCGGGCAGCGTGCAGTGGATGACGGCGGGCCGCGGCATTCTGCATTCGGAAATGCCGGAGCAGGAGCACGGCCTGGTGCAGGGATTCCAACTTTGGGTGAACCTGCCCGCGCGCGACAAGATGTGCGCGCCGCGCTACCAGGATATTCCGGCCGATGCGGTGCCGCTGGTCACACCCGCTGCGGGCGTGCAGGTGCGCGTGCTGGCGGGTTCGCTCGGCGATATCGAAGGCCCGGTACGCGCGGTGGCGACGGCACCGGTCTATCTCGACATCAGGCTGCAGCCATCGACGCAGTTCAGCGTGCCGTTGCCGCGCGAGCATTCCGCCTTTGCGTATGTGTTCGAAGGCGAGGCGGCGATCGGCGATGCAACGGCGGTGCAACGGCGGTGCAACGCGGTCAGCTTGCGGTGCTCAGCACGGGCGACTCGGTGAATTTGACCGCCGGCAAGAGTGGTGCGCGGATGATTCTGGTCGCAGGCCAGCCGTTGCGCGAACAGGTCGCGAAGTACGGTCCGTTCGTGATGAATACGCAGCGGGAAATCGTGCAGGCGGTCGAGGATTTCCGCGCCGGCAAGTTCTGATCGCGGCGGCGCGATTCAGGCGCATTCCGCTCGCATCGCCGCGTGCAATCGGTCCACAACGACACGAGTTGCACGCAGCGATTTCGCTTTCTTGCCACGCCGCGATTACGGCTTGAGTTTTTCGTCGAAGAATTTCGCGATCACGTTGAATACGTGTTTGCGCATCGCCGGTGTCGACAGTCCGTGCTTGCCACCGGGGTAGGTCATGAGCTCGAACTGCGTGCCGCGATTCTGCAACTCGGCCATGAGTTTGGTCGAGTTGGTGAACAGCACATTGTCATCGGCCATGCCGTGTACCAGCAGCAGCGGTGACTTCAAACCATCCAGATACGGCCACACCGAACTGACCGTATAGCCGTCCATATTGGTTTTCGGCGAATCCAGATAACGCTCGGTGTAATGGCTGTCGTACAGGCGCCAGTCCGTCACCGGCGCCACCGCCACACCGGCAGCGATCTGGTCGGATGCCTTGGCCAGCATCATCAACGCCATGTAACCGCCGTAACTCCAGCCGAACACGCCGATGCGCCTGCCATCGACGTAAGGCAGCGATTTCAAGTAGGCGATGCCGGCGAGCTGGTCGTGCACCTCGGCATTGCCCATCTGTTTGAAGATCGCATCCTCGAACCGGCGCCCGCGCCGCGGCGTGCCACGGTTGTCGAGCGAGAACACGATGTAACCGTGTTGCGCCATGTACTGATCGAAATGATCGCCCCAAGCGCGATTGACGAGTTGTCGTCCCGGTCCGCCATAGAAACGGAAAAACACCGGATATTTTTTCGACGCATCGAAATCGGCGGGTTTGTAGAGTCGGTAATAAAGGGCCTGGCCATCCTCAGCCTTGACCGTGCCGAATTCTGGCGCGCTGAGTGCATCGCGGTATGGCGCATACGGATGCGCGTTGTCGAGCGTGTTCGCTTCGATGACGGCGAGCTGCGCGCCATCGGGCGCATGGATCGTGACGCGTGGCGGCGTGAGCGGATCGGACCACGTATCGACATACAGACTCGCATTGTCGGCGAACACCGCATCGTGCCAGCCGTCCTCGCGCGAGATCCGCTCGGGCGCGGTGCTGCCATCACCGGCGAGCGGCAGCGCATAGATTTGCGCATCGAGCGCATTGTCGCGATTGCCAGCCACGTACACTTTGCCTGCAGCCTCGTCGACGCCGAGCACCTTGTCGATATCCCACTCGCCGCTGCTCAGCGCGTGGCGCAAAACACCATCCGTACCGTACAGATAAAGTTGCTTGTAGCCGCTGCGTTCGGACTCCCAGATAAACGCGTCCTGTTGGTGCAGGAAGGTCAGGTCGTCATGCAGGTTGATCCAGGTCTTGCTGGTTTCGGACAGCAGCACTTTCGGCGTGCCGTAACGCGCATCCGCGAGCAGCAGATCGAGTCTGCGCTGGTCGCGGCTCTGACGCTGCACGGCGAGGCGCTGCGCATCCGGCAACCAGTTCACGCGGGCGAGATAGATATCTTCGTTCTTGCCGAGATCGATCCAGTACGCTTTGCCGCCCTTTGGCGAAACCACGCCGAGGCGCACGCGCACATTGTTGTCGCCCGCCGCCGGATAACGTTGCTCGACCACCTCGGTATGATCGGCGAACAATTCCGAACGTTTGACCAGCGGTACTCGGGCTTCGTCGAAGCGCTCGAACGCGACGGCGGAATCGTCCGGCGCCCACCAGTAGCCGCTGGTGCGCGCCATTTCTTCCTGCGCGACAAATTCGGCTTCGGCATTATGGATGACGCCGCCGCCGTCATGCGTGAGTTGTTGCAACGTGCCTTTTTGCAGGTCGATCGTCCACAGATTCTGCTGACTCACGAAGGAGGCATATCGACCGCGCGGCGAGATCTGCGCGTCGAGGAATTCGAGGCCCGCGCGCGTCAGCGGTCGTACCGCTTTTTCCGGTGCGACGGTCAAATCGTAAAGGTATAAAACGCCGCCTAGTGGAAAAAGCAACTTTTTACTGTCCGGCGCCCAGCGATAACTGACGATGCCCTTGAAGCTGGCGGTGCGCTGGCGCTCGCGGCGTGCCTTTTCGGCTTCCGACACAGCCTCGTTGCCACCGGCCACCAGCGCACGCGAATCCACCAGCAGCCGCGTCGTCTTGTCGGCGAGGTTGTATTCCCACAGGTCGAGCTGGTTCTGATCCTCCGCCTTGCCGCGAAGAAATGTCACGCGCGAACCATCCGGCGCGATATGCAAACTGCGCGGACTCGCGCCGTTGAGATTCGGATCGGAAAAGATTCGCTCGATGCTGAGCTTCTCGGCAGCGGCGGTCGCGCATACGGTCATGGAGATCATTCCTGCCAACCAACGTATTCGGTTCATGGCGCTTTACCCTGTCCGAACAAAACTTTTTTTGCTTGCTCGCTCATCGGTACCGACGCATCGCGGAACGCGCCTTGCGCATACGCCCGCACGGTGCCCGGGCGCGCCGCAATCGCCTCGAACCAGCGCTGCAGATTCGGATGATCGGCGAGATTCATGCCCTGACGTTGCCAAGGCACGATCCACGGATAACAGGCCATGTCGGCGATGCTGTACTCATCGCCAGCGATGAACGCGCGACCATCCAGTTGCTTGTCGAGCACGCCGTACAAGCGTTTGCTCTCGCGCACATAACGCTCGATCGCGTACGGAATTTTTTCCGGCGCATAAACATTGAAATGATGGTTCTGGCCAAGCATCGGCCCGAGTCCGCCCATCTGCCAGAACAGCCATTCGAGCACGGTCTTGCGGCCGCGCAGGTCGGCCGGAATGAACTGGCCGGATTTCTCGGCGAGGTACAAAAGAATCGCGCCCGACTCGAACAGCGAGAGCGGTGCGCCACCATCGGCGGGCGTGTGATCGACGATCGCGGGCATGCGATTGTTCGGCGAAATTTTCAGGAACCCCGGCTCGAACTGCTCGCCGGATCCGATATCGACACGCTTGATCGCATACGGCAATCCGGCTTCTTCCAGCAACAACGTGATTTTGTGACCGTTCGGCGTGGGCCAATAATGCAGGTCGATCATGCGGCAATCCTCATGCGAGCAAAGCGCAAGCTTAAAACAGAAGCGACACGTTTTGCGTGTGACTTTCTTGTCGATGGTTTTTCGGCGCGATTGCCGCCCGGCGATCTACTTGCCGATGCAAAAACTGCTGAAGATCGCGCCAAGCAGATCTTCGCTGCCGAATTCGCCGGTGATGCCGGCCAGTGCATTTTGTGCGGCGTGCAGTTCTTCGGCGGCGAGTTCGCCGGCGCGCAATTCGAGAAGGGCGTGACTCGCATCGCGCAGATGGATTTCCACCTCTTCGAGTGCGGCGACGTGACGTGTGCGGGCGCTGAAACTTCCGGTTGCAGCGTCGCCGTGCCCGGCCAGTCGTTTGAGTTCGCTGCGCAATAATTCGAGGCCTGCACCGGTGTGAGCGGAAAGCCAGATGTGCGTTTCGTAATCGCCGGATTCCTGCCGTGCAAAGTCACAGCTCAGGTCGATCTTGTTAAACACGACGATCCGTGCCGCGCTGGCGGCGCCGGTTTGCAGCAAACCGCGATCGGCGTTTGCATGCGCGCTGTCGGTGACGAGCAGCAACACATCGGCGCGCGCGAGTTCGCTGCGTGCGCGGCGCATGCCTTCCTGTTCGATCAGGTCGACGGATTCGTGCAAGCCTGCGGTATCGACCAGGGTCAGGGCGATGCCATCGATGCTGATGGCTTCGCGCAATACATCGCGCGTGGTGCCGGCCACCGGCGTGACGATGGCGCGATCAATCTCGGCCAGCGCATTCAGCAGACTGGATTTTCCAGCATTCGGGCGGCCGACGATGACGACATGCAAACCGTCGCGCAACACCACGCCACGGCGCGTTTGCGCGAGCAGCTCGTGCGTCTGCGCAGCGAGCGCGAGCATGTCTTCGCGCAACTGCGGCGCGCTGAGGAAATCGACTTCTTCCTCGGGGAAATCGATCGCCGCCTCGATGTACACACGCAAGCGCACGAGCGCATCGAGCAGGCGTTGCACGTGCCGCGAAAATTCACCGTCGAGGCTGCGCATGGCGGCGCGCGCGGCGAGTTCGGACTGGCTCGCGATGAGGTCGGCAATCGCTTCGGCCTGAGCGAGGTCGAGCTTGCCGTTGAGATACGCGCGTTCGGAAAATTCACCGGCGCGCGCCGGACGTGCACCGAGTTCGAACAAACGTTGCAGCAGCAGATTCAGCACCACCGGACTGCCGTGCGCATGCAGCTCCAGCACGTGCTCGCCGGTGAACGAATGCGGGGCGGGGAAATACAGGGCGAGACCGCGATCCAGAATGGCGCCGCCACGATCACGAAACTTCGCGTAATGCGCGTGGCGTGGCGCCGGAATGGTGCCAAGCAAGGCTTCGGCGATGAGCGGAACCGCTGGCCCGGAAACACGCACCACACCGATGCCGCCGGCACCGGATGGCGTGGCGATGGCGGCGATGGTTTCGGTGTGCTCGATCATGCCTGACAGTGTATCGGCATCGCCATTCCGGCATGTCGCGCCGATGATTCGCGGCGCGGCATGTTTCAGATGACGGACTACGCGACCGCGATCGCGCCGCTTTCGATGCGCTTGGTGATGACGTATTGCTGCAGCAGCGACAAGCCACCGTTCACGGTCCAGTACAACACCAGGCCGGCCGGGAAGAACGCGAACATCACGGCCATCATCACCGGCATCGCCTTCATCATCTTCGCCTGAGTCGGATCCATGCCGACGGTCGGCGTGAGGAATTGCGTGGCGAGCATCACGCCGGCATTTAAGATCGGCAGCACAAAATACGGATCGGGCGCCGACAGATTCTGGATCCACAGCATGAAAGGCGCCTGGCGCAATTCAACACTTTCCAGCAGCACCCAATACAGCGCGAGGAACACCGGAAACTGCACCAGCATCGGCAAACATCCGCTGACCGGATTGATCTTTTCTTTCTGATACAACTCGAGCATCGCCGCGTTGAGTTTCTGTTTGTCGTCGCCGTAACGTTCTTTCAACGCAGCCAGACGTGGCTGCACTTTTTTCATTTTCGCCGAGGATTTGAACTGCGCTTCGGACAGCTTGAAGAATGCGAGCTTGATCAGCACTACGAGCAGGATGATCGCAAAACCCCAGTTGCCGACGAAGCGGTGGATCTCGCTGAGGATCCAGTGCAGCGGCTGCGAGATCACGGTGAACATGCCGTAGTCGACGGTCAGCTCCAGCCCCGGCGCAACCGTGGCGAGCGTGCTCTGCAACTTCGGTCCGATATACAGACGCGCATCGAAACTTTTGGTTTCGCCCGGTGCAACCGTAATCGCCGGCGACATGCTGCGGATCAAATAACGCGGCGCGCCGGCATTGGTCACGACCGCTGTGGAATATTGATCTGCCTCGTCGGCCTTCGGCACCCACGCCGCAAAGAAATAATGCTGCAGCATGCCGACCCAGCCGCCGGTGATGCTCTTGTTCAGCGGCGTGGCGGCGTATTTGTCGAAGCCGAGTTTCTGGAACTTGTCCTGCGGGCTGTACCAGGCCGCACCGGCGAACGCGAATTTTTCCGGGTTGCTGAACGAGAATCCGCTGCTGACGATGACCACCGGCAGGCGTTGCAACTGGCGATACTCGCTGCCACTCCACGGCGTGGCGCTGGCATTGTTGATTTCCTCGCGCTGCTCGATCGCATAACTGGCGCGCGTGAATTTGTATACTTTGCGCACTTTGATACCGGAGGCGTCGGTCCACGTCAGCGGCACTTCGAGCGTGTCGCTGCCATCCGCCAGGGTGTATTCGGTTTTCTCGGCGCTGAACTGCGCTTGGTGATCGGGCGCGGGGCTTGCGGAACTCACCAACCCGGATTGGGCGATGAAAAAATTCGTTGCATCGTCGCTGAGCAGACGCACCGGATGATCGGTTTCTTTCGGCGCGATCGGATATGCACGCAAATCGGCGCGGACGATTGCACCACCGCGGGTATCGATACTGATGTTGAATACATCGGTGGTGATGTTGATGAGTTGCGCTGGCGCGCTGGTTGCCGGGCTTGTCGCCGCGCCAGCATCGGCGGGCGGCTTGGGTATTTCACCGGGCGCTGCTGGCACGTCGTTTGGCACTGCCTTGGCAGTATCGCCGCCCGCGGTGTTCGCAAGCGCGGCCGGATTGATCACTGCCGGCGGTGCAGCATAGTCGGTCTGCCATTGCTGCCAGAGCAGGTAGCCGACAAACAATACGGCGAGCAGGAGAAACGGGCGGGTATTCGGCATGTTCGTCAAATCCAGGTTCCGGGTTGTCCGGATGAGATGAGGTGTGTGCTCTGCAACCGAGATCGTCGCGAGCGGCTCACCGGTATGGGGCTGCGTTATTGTGTGGGTACGTGCAAGGTGAAATGCAACGCGGCGGCAATTGCTAAGGCACGCTTGGTCGAGAAGCGAAAAGCATCAGGAATCGGCGCGCATTGTGCCGGCTGCGGGGTTACGGTTCAATGCCGCCGCATTCAACGCGGCGAGCTTGCGCCACAGTATGGCCAGGTCGGCGCGGAGATCCTCAAGGCTTTGCTGCGCAGCCGTGGTGCGCGCAATGACCAGAATATCGACGTTAGGCAGAGCCGCTTTCGAAAGGCGAAAACTTTCGCGGACTTGACGTTTGATTTTGTTGCGCACAACCGCACGTTTGGAAACGCGACGAGATACCGCGAGCCCGAGGCGTGCAGTATCAAGTTCAGTCGGTCGGTATTCGATATGGAAGAAGCGACAAGGCAGTCGCTTGCCACTGCGTCGTAGCGCGAGAAAATCCCCAGGCGCTAGCAGACGCGCGGCGCGTGGGAAGCTCAGGGCTTCCATAGCGCCGCCAGTCGCGATCAGGGAGTGAGGCGCTTGCGGCCCTTGGCACGACGCGCGTTGATCACGGCACGGCCACCGCGGGTTTTCATGCGGGCACGAAAGCCGTGGGTACGGGCGCGTTTGAGATTGCTGGGTTGGAAAGTGCGCTTCATGGCGAAGGCTCTGCTGGAAGTCGAAAAAGGAGCGGGAGCATAAGCGGCGCCAGCCCTGTGTGTCAAGGAATACACACTAACGCCGGCTTGGGGATGCTCGTTGGGTCGCCCAAATCATGCGTCGCCGGACAACATTTCCTGCCTGGATTTGGTTCGTTATGCGCCGTCGTCCGTTGCGCTTCATTGTGCTTGTTGCAGCCGGCAAACTCCAATCGCACGACATGGCGCTGGCCGCATATGCGCGGTAGACTGCGAAATCCGCCTGCATTAAAGAACACACGCCCTCAGGCGTGCGTGACGCATAAGAAATGGAACGAGCATGATCGAGTTGTGGCGGCGTTGTCTGGAGCGCCTGGAAGGCGAGCTCAGCGTCGAGGATGTGCACACCTATCTGCGGCCGCTGCAAGTCAGCGATGACGATGACGGATTGCGCCTGTTGGCACCGAACGCATATACGCTGGAAACGGTACGTGCCAAATTTCTGCCACTCATTCAAACTGTATTGGCGCATCTCAAAGGCGCGCCGGTGCCAGTACGCCTGGATGTGGGGGCTGTGTCCAGCCGTAAGGTCACAGCACCGCGATCGGTTTCCCTTTCGGCGGAAGCGCCGGTCAGGAATACCGCGAGCGCGCCAGAACCCAGTCTTGATCGCCACTACACCTTTGATAACTTTATCGAAGGCAAGACCAACCAGCTCGGCAAGGCGGCCGCGATGCAGGTGGCGCTGAACCCAGGGCGCGCTTACAACCCGCTGTTGTTGTACGGCGGCACCGGTCTCGGTAAAACCCATCTGATGCATGCGGCGGGTAACCTCATGCGCG
>JANXUW010000036.1 GCA_025351985.1 Pseudolysobacter sp. | reverse complement strand
CTACAGCGCCAATCTGATCGGCTTGCTGTTGAATATCCGGTTATGAAAATGACGATGAACTCTCGCCTCGCGCGGCTCGCGCCACTGCTCGCCGTATTGTCGTCAATGACATTCGTGGCGAACGCGGCGACGGATTTTGTCGACCTGCGTCATGTCACCGCGATCCACGGCGACGCCGCTGCAGGCGAAACCAAGGTTACAGTCTGCAGCGCGTGCCACGGTACGCAAGGCAACGCCGTCGTGCCGCAGTTTCCGGTGCTGGCCGGGCAACGCGCCGAGTACATTTATCACGCATTGCGCGGCTTCCAGCGCCGCGCCGATCCGGCTTCGCCGATGACACCGCAAGTGAAGGATCTGAGCGATAGCGACATGCGCAATATCGCCGCGTATTTTTCCGCCGCGGCGCGCCATGCTGCCGTGCCGGCGACGGTCGATGCCCAACTCGCGAACGATGGCGAGCGACTGTTTCGCGAGGGCGATGCGGCGCGTGGAATTCCGCCGTGCCAGGGTTGCCATGGCGTGCGCGCGGACGGTCATCCGTTGAGCGATCGCACCGCATTCTATCGACTGTTTCCGTTGCTGCGCGGACAACACGCCGACTACATTGCCGCACGCCTGGCGAGTTATCGCGACGACAAGATCCACGATACGTCGAATGCGCGGATCATGCGCGGCGTGGCGCAGAACATCGACGATGCCAGCGCAAAATCGATCGCGGCGTGGCTGTCGCAGCTCGGCGAATAATCATCGCGATTTGCCAATCGGCATGCTCGCCGTGCGATACCAAATTAGCGCGCCTTGACCAGCCGCAAAGCCAGCACATCCGGCGGCGGCGCAAATGTATCGGGTCGCGCCACCTGCCAGAATTTCTTGAACACCGCGTGATCCGGCACACCGTTGATCAGCTCGCCCGGTTCGAGAAAATTGTATAGCGCGGCGAGCGCGCGGATCTCGGTCGGCGACACGCGCCGGATCACATGCTCGGGGCCGATCTCGCTGGGATGATTGAGGCCCGATGCGGCGATCAATTCCTTCAGCGCCTTGAGCGTGTTCTCGTGGAAATTCATCACGCGATCGGCCTTGTCCGGCACCACCAGCGCGCGCTGGCGTGCGGCATCTTGCGTGGCGACGCCGGTCGGGCAACGATCGGTGTGGCAGTTCTGCGATTGAATGCAGCCGAGCGCGAACATGAATCCGCGTGCCGCATTGCACCAGTCGGCGCCGAGCGCAAGCGTGCGCGCGATATCGAACGCGCTGGTGATCTTGCCGCTCGCGCCGATGCGGATCTGCTCGCGCAGGCCGATACCGACCAGGGTGTTGTGCACGAGCAGCAGGGCTTCGCGCAGCGGCGCGCCGACATGATCGGTGAACTCCATCGGCGCCGCACCAGTGCCGCCTTCGCCGCCGTCGACGACGATGAAATCCGGCAACAGACCGGTGCTGAGCATCGCCTTGGCGATGCCGAACCATTCCCACGGATGGCCGATCGCGAGCTTGAATCCGGTCGGTTTGCCGCCGGATAAAACCCGCAGTCGCGCGACGAAACGCAACAATTCTTCCGGCGTGTGGAACGCGCTGTGCGCGGCCGGCGATACACAATCGACACCGATTTTCACACCGCGCGCCGCGGCGATTTCCGGCGACACTTTCGCCGCCGGCAACACGCCGCCGTGGCCGGGCTTGGCGCCCTGGCTGAGCTTGATCTCGATCATTTTCACTTGCGAAGATGCGGCGTTGGCAGTGAAACGTTCTTCGCTGAAACTGCCGTCGTCATTGCGACAGCCGAAATATCCCGAGCCGATTTCCCAGCACAGGTCGCCGCCGTTTTCGCGGTGATATTGCGAGATCGAACCTTCGCCGGTGTCGTGATAAAAACCGCCGCGGCGCGCGCCTTCGTTGAGCGCGCGGATCGCATTCGCCGACAGCGCGCCGAAACTCATCGCCGAGATATTGAACACACTCGCCGCATACGGTTGCGTGCAATCCTTGCCGCCGATCGGTAGGCGAAAATTGTGATCGGCGATTTTCGCCGGCGCGAGCGAATGGTTGATCCACTCGTATTGCGATTCGTACACATTCAGCTCGGTGCCGAACGGACGCAGGTCCAGCGCATTTTTCGCACGCTGATAAACGATCGAACGTTGCGCGCGCGAGTACGGAACTTCGTCGGTATCCGACTCGACCAGATACTGCCGAATTTCCGGTCGGATCGCCTCGAAAAAATAGCGGAAATGCGCGAGCAGCGGATAATTTCGGCGCAGGGTGGTGTGGTGCTGGCTGATATCCCAGATGCCGACAATCACCAGCGCCGCGCTGATCGCCGCAACGATCCACCAGCCGATGCCGAACGACAGCAGGCTCAGCGATAACAGCAGAACCAGCACGCAAAAGGCAAACGCAAAATAACGCGACGGCAGCGGATTTTTCATGATGATGACTCATGCCAGAACGACCAGCGCGAGAATAACGCTGTGTAGCGAGATCGGCGAGACATGCGTGCAGCTACGGCCCGAAACCGTCGTAGAAAATTTCATCGCCATGTAATTTCCACCAGACCAACAAATCGGTCAGCGCCTGTGGTGGATTGACCGGTGCGGGCTGGCCGGCCTGATTGGTCTGGTTGATGCCGTGGCAACTGTTGCAGGCGCGGATTTCGCCGGGCTGGAATTCGATCCAGTAACGCTCGCGCACCACGGTTGCGTTGGGCGGCAAAGCCGACGAACCACAAGTCGTTGATGGCGCCAGCGATTGCCATGCCATCGGTCGTTGCGCGGGTACGAACAGCGCGACCGATCCATCCGCGGCGATGAATTGGCTGCCCGGCACCGTCATGTCGCCCGGCATGTTGAACTGCAACGCGTGTATATCGTTCAGCGGCCTGGCGATCGGGCGACGACCGGGCAAAGCATTCGCGATCGTGCCGGTGGACGGATACAGGCCGCGCACCTGATCGGCCTCGAAAAACTGCATTCGATCGATGCAATACAACGGTGGTCCGGCGTAGGCGAGCAGGTTGCTGATCGTCTGTGCGCCGCTCGGCACACTGAGGTTGTACGGTTGCTGCTGGTCGGCACGATCGCGCGAGGTGGCATTGCGAATCACCACCAGCGCGAGATTCTGGTTCTGCAGAAACTGCTGCATCTGCGCCACGCTGACACCGTTGTTCGGGTGACTCTGATTGAAGTTGTCGAACACGGTTTGCTCGGGTGTGCCGCTGATCGGCGCCTGCGCGGTCTGCGCTGGTACGGCACGCGCAACGACCTCGACCGGTTGCAGTTCCCACAACGCTCCGCTGTAGTTCACGGTGCCGCTGGCTTGTCCGCTGATGTTCGATGCGTAGTTGTATTTGAGGCCGGTTTTGCTGATGCCGCCGGTGATCAGCGGATTGGCCGATGGCACGTATTCGGTCGCGCTGTTCTGGCTGATCGTGGTCAAAGTATACAAATGGAATTGATAGTTGCTCGGTGGCAAAGGCAATGGGCCGACATTGTTTTCGCCGCCCGGAATATTGGCGAAGGCGGCGATCAGACTGCCGTCGCTCATCGGCAGCGGATCGCGAAAATGACCGATGTTGTACGGATACGATGCGCCGGTAAAAAGATACGTGCTGGTCTGCGGATCGGTGATGTAAGTCACGGTCATCGCATTCGGATTCAGCAATGTCGGCGGACTGCCAGACGCCGCCGTAAGCGCGACGATCTGGCCCGAGCGGTGCATCTGGAACTCGGACCCGTCGACGCCGAAATAACGTCCGGGCGTGGTGGGATCTTCGCGGATCTGGAAAAGGTTGTTGATCGATTTCTGATTGGTGCGGCCCGATGTGGCGGCGTTGAAATCGATCAGGTTGGCATCGTTGGTGTAATTGCGAGTGAAACTTTGTTTGAGCTCATGCCGACCGATGTGATTGAGAATTTCCTCGTTGCTGCCATCCTGGTTCACCGCCCATGGGAAAAACTGGTTGATCTCGAAGCCGTTCAATACGCTGCTGGCAACATGCTTGATCGGCTCGGGATACAACTCGGTCGCGCTCGTGGTCGTGGCGTTCGCGGCCTCCGAGCTGTAATCGAACGGCGTGAATCCGGTCGGCGCGCTCGGATCGTCGTTGATGTCCTGGTTCATGTGATCCCAGCGCGAAAACACCAGCCGGCCGAAACTGTCGACGAACGGATTGAACGAACCCGACGGCGTATTTTCGATCATGCCGAGGGCGCCGCTCGCGACATCGATACGCCACAATCCGCTGTTCGCCGGTTGCGCGCGATATTCGTCGTAGATCGGATACAAGGCCATCGCGCCGTTGCGTGGAAGGTCGCTGACAAACACGATGCTGCCGTCGCTCAGATAATTCGGCTGGATATTGTTGAACGGTAGCGCGGGTTGATTCGCGACCTTTTGCACGATCGGTATTTGTCCGCTCAGCACCTGTTGCAGATTGGTGATTTCGTACAGTTGCCAGCTGTAGTTTTCGGCACCGCCGATGGTGACCGGCGCGCCGACGACCATGCTGAAAATCGCCTTGCTCGCATCGAATGCGATGGCCGGATCGCGTACCGCAATCGCCTGGTTGCCGGTCATCACGGTGGCACCGCCGCTGCTGCCGTAACCTGCTTCCTGCGTCAGAAAACGCAGCGTGCCGCTGGTCGACATCAGCACCAGATCGCCGCCGCGCGGTGCCGCGAGCGTGGTCGGCAGATGGTTCGCGAACGGCGAAGAAACATTCATCGTGACGAAGTCGTAACCGGTCGGCACCTGGGTCACGAACAGGATCGGATGCGGCACGACCGCTGGCGATGTAGCGGCTGCAGCGGCGCTGGCGCAAAAGAATATCGCGGCGAACAAACCTTGCGTGACTGACATGAGGAACTCTCCCTGGCGAAGATCGCTCGCACACCAACTATTGATCGATGCGTGAGCGCTGTCTCCCATTGAACACCGTGTCGGCCCGATAACGAACCTCTATTCGCCCGATTTCGTGCAGACGAAGGACAGGCGGCATGGCGTTGCCGACAACCGGAGGTATGCGACAGCGCACGGCACCGCGGGTAAACTCGGCGGATGTCGGATCAGCCACCACTCAAACCGCGACCGCGTGCTGCGGTGAAATCGCCCGAAGCAGCGAAGCCACGTGTGGCTGCGACAAAAACGCCGCCGCGTATCA
>JANXUW010000031.1 GCA_025351985.1 Pseudolysobacter sp. | reverse complement strand
TTCGCCATCGACGCGGTATTTTTCGGACGTGCACGTAAAAAATCGAAAATACCCATGTTCAGCCTCCGAACAGTCGCGACATGAGGCCCTTTCTCGGCGCATCCATGAAACGCATCGGTCGATCCTGACCGAGCAAACGCGCAACGGCGTCTTCATAGGCGAGGCCGGCGTTCGAGCCTTCATCCAGAATCACCGGCACGCCGGAGTTGGACGCGGCGAGTACACCTTCGGATTCCGGAATCACGCCAAGCACGTTGATACCGAGAATTTCCTGTACATCGGCCAGACTCATCATGTCGCCGTTCTGCACGCGGGCCGGGTTGTAGCGGGTCAGCAGCAGATGTTCCTGCACTTTTCCCTCGCCGAGTTCCGCGCGGCGTGTCTTGCTCGAAAGCAGGCCGAGGATGCGATCCGAATCGCGCACCGAGGAGACTTCCGGGTTCACCACAACGATCGCGCGATCGGCAAACTACATCGCTAGAAACGCGCCTTTCTCGATGCCGGCAGGCGAATCGCAGACGACGAAGTCGAACTCTTCGGCCTTGAATTCTTCCAGCACACGCTCGACGCCTTCCTTGGTCAAGGCATCCTTGTCGCGCGTTTGCGAGGCCGCGAGCACGAACAATGTCTCGTAACGTTTGTCCTTGATCAGCGCCTGCTTGAGCGTGCATTCGCCGTGGATGACGTTGACGAAGTCGTATACCACACGGCGTTCGCAACCCATGATCAGGTCGAGGTTGCGCAGGCCGACGTCGAAATCGATGACCGCGACTTTCTTGCCGTGCTTGGCCAGGCCGACCGCGATACTCGCGCTGCTGGTGGTCTTGCCGACGCCACCCTTGCCCGAGGTAACTACAATTATTTCAGTCAATTTTTTTCTCCATTCTTGTTTGACTTAGCCGACGTTTGAAACGCCGGATTCTTGATATCGCAATCGCATCGCGGCGTGCATCAACCGAGTTTTGCCAGCAGCAGTTTTTCGCCATCCAGCCAGACCTGCACCGGCTTGCCGCGCAGGTCGTCGGGGATGGTTTCGAACACGCGATATTGACCGGCGATGGACACCAGCTCGGCGTGGAATTCGTGACAGAAAATTCGCGCGGAAATATCGCCTTGCGCACCGGCCAGCGCGCGGCCGCTCAAGCGGCCGTAAATGTGGATCGAGCCATCGGCAATCGCTTCCGCACCGTTGCCGACTGCCGCCGTGAGAATCAGGTCACGACCGCGGGCGTAAACCTGCTGGCCGGAGCGCACGGGCTTGGTATGCAGCATGCCGATATTTGCGGCGGCCGTTGCGCCTGCCGGTGGTGCGGATTGTGCGCGTGTTGCTGTCGGCGGTGCTTCGATGACCGCGACACGCGCGGCTTCTTGAATCGGTTCCGGCGCGCTCGCGCTGCCGCGTTCGTACGACGCGCGGAATTTGGCGAACAGCGGAAGATCGAGCGCACGCGCCAATGCCTCATTCTCGGTCGTGCCGTAGGAAAGCCCGACCGGCAGCACGCCGGTTTCGCGCAATGCCGCGACCAAGTGCCGTACCGTTTCGACATCCGGTGTGTGCAACAGATGGCTGAAATCGACGATCACCGGGGCGTGCAGAAACATTTGCGGCGCAGTTTCAACGCGTTGTCGCATTTCCTGCACGAGCATTTCGATATCGAGTTCGCGGATGCGCAGATTCGCCACACCGACCTGGCCGAACTTGAGTTCGCCGGCTTGTTCGTTGATCACGGGATGGCGTTGCGGCATCGTATCTATCGGCCTAGTTTTCGCCGGCCGCGCGCGCGCGTCGCGTGGCATGCGGTTCGCGTTCAAGCAGCCACGGCAGATTCGGCAAACCGTGATCGGGGCCGTTCAAGTAGGTTTCGCGCACGAACGGAAAACTCGGCAGCGATTTCACCAGCAACGAAACCGGTACGTTGAATCCGGCCATTACCTGCTGGCCGACTTCATGAAAGCCGAACATGCCGTGGAACAACACCGAAACATCGTCGCGCGGTTCGAGCAGCACTTCGCAACTCAGTACCGGCACGCGCACTTCGGCATAACTGGTGACGTCGCAATAAAACACGCGACCGAGGCCGAGGCCGCGATACGCCTGGCCGAGCACGATGCGATCGATATAAACGAACTCGTCGTAACGCTCGCCGAACCAGCGATAGTTCGGACTGTCGTAATGCGCGCCGTCGCGCAGCGCGATCAGAAATCCGACGATGCTGCCATCGACCACGGCGACGCGAAAATAATCGGCGATTTCGAAAAACTGGCGCAGGCGTGCCGCGTTCAAGGGCAGGATGGTGGCACCGGCAGCGTTGTTCAGCGCGAGCACGGAATCGAGTTCATGCTCGCGCACGTCGCGGATGGCTACGGCCATGCGGGTTTACTCCATCGGACGGGATAGGCGCGGCGAACCGCTCCAGAATGATGCAATTATGGCATGCGCTCCGCGGCGTCGCCACGCCGAAAAAGCCTGGGCATGTTAAGAACGCGCTAAACGCATTTCGATTTCATCAGATGTACCGGATGTGCTCGAAACGATGCGATCCTCACCGGAGGCGAAGCAACGCGCAGCAGAATCAGTGAGTCAAAAGACCGATGAACGGCAGGATGGCACCTTCGGTCCATTGTCTGACGCCGGGCACGGTCGCGACCCAATAGGCGACGGGTATCGCAAGCAAAGGGCCGACCGCCCAGATGAAAAATGAGGTGCGCCACTCGATGTCTTTCGTGCCATCCATGAAAAAAGCGCTTAGCAACGGATCCTTTTCCATGGAAACGACGAGAACGCAGATAACTACCGCAATGAGTACGACCAAAACGGTATTCAGCGTAAGAATCTCATTCAGATGCGCAATCGGGAAAGAGTAGGCCGCGAAAATGCCGAATAGCGCGAACATCATCGCGAAAAGCGCTAACCATCGAATGCTCGCAATCAGCATCGACAATCCCTGGCGCTGCTTCAATCGATGCTCGAATTGCGTTTTACCTGTTCCCGTGAATGGTTCATAAGGGGCGGAGAAGGGCGTCAGATGAAAATTCAGCGTCTTCAGCATGGAATTGGAATCTCCGGATAGCTTGCCCCAAGGTTTGAAGCCCCCATCCTTGGTGCGAGGGTTCTTGCCGGCGGTGGTGCGATCCATGTGCGGCAGCCAGCGTTGCAATCGTCGATAGTTCCAAGCGCAGAGAGCTGCGGCCATCATCGCGCAAAGAGTTGTCGTAGCTGTTATCAAGGAAGCTGTCGTGCCTTCTCCCACAACCGGTGAATAAGCAGGCGGCTGCAAGAAGTCATGGAAGTCGAAAATCGTATGCACAGTGAATAACACTCCCGCCCCGCCCAGTCCCACGGCGATCAGTCCCGCGGAACGTGTTCCGGGCTCGGCATTACCCCACAACTCGCTGCTGGCATCACAAAGGCCCTGCCGAAGCCGAAATATGCGGATCACAGCTATCGTGACCAGTAGCGGCCCCAGAATGATTACGCCGCTTGCATCGGTGCCGCCCTGAATTTCCTTCCTGATTCCCCACATCACGCATCCATCGTTGCGAGCTTGTAAGGTAGTGGTGGCGTCTGTACAGCGGCGAGGATAAGACGGGGAATCAGTGCGGCCAAATCGAACCGGCGATTAAAGCGATAGCAAAATTCGGATAGAT
>JANXUW010000132.1 GCA_025351985.1 Pseudolysobacter sp. | reverse complement strand
GTTGATCGAAAATCCGCTCGCGCAAAAAATCCTCGCCGGCGAATTTGTGCCGGGCGATACGGTCAGGATCGATGCCGATGCGGGTCGCATGTCGTTCGGCAAAAACTGAGCGCAGCGACACGTACGCTCGCGCCGCATGCTGTAATCTTGCGGCTTCTGCGCAAGTTTTTGCATCCGCGGCAGCGCAATCTGTGATGCAAGCTATGGAGCTCTGGAGAATATCGAATGCCGATTTACGAATACGAATGTGCGACGTGCAACCAGCGCTTCGAGCGCCTGCAGAAAATTTCCGATCCGGATCCGGGCGTCTGCCCGAATTGCGGCGCGACCAAAATCCAGAAGTGCGTGACCGCGCCATCGTTTCGTCTCGCCGGCACGGGCTGGTATGAAACCGACTTCAAGAAAGACGGCGACAAGAAACGCAACCTCGCCGAAAAAAGTGAAACCAGCGCGAGTAGCGAGAGTAAATCCGAAAGCAAACCGGTCGAGAAAAAAGCCGATGCGCCAGCTGCGACCACCAGCGACAAACCCGCCAGCACCGTGACCAGCACGCCGTCCTGAGACTCCCTGTAAATCTCGTACAGCGACAGTTTGGTTTGAATATGCTATCTCGTAATCGCGGGTTGCATTAAGCTATCTAAATCAAACTGGGAGGGTAGAAGCATGATCGGTAAATTGTTGGCGGGACTGGTATTGGTGGGCGCTGCATTGTTTGCAGCACCGCAGGCGCAAGCGCAGCGGTATGGTGGCGCGGTGTTCGATTGCTCCAGCCATGGATTTCGCTACGAAGAGTGCAATATTCCGTTTCGCGGCGATGTGCGCATCGTCGAGCAGCGTTCTGGCGCACGTTGTGTCGAAGGTGAAACCTGGGGCACACGGCACGGCCGCGTCTGGGTAGATAAAGGTTGTTCGGGACGTTTTGCGCCCGATAACGGTGGTGGCGGTGGTGGCGGTGGATGGCATCCGGGTCCGGATTGGGACCGCACCATCAGCTTCGGTTGCGGCAGCAGCCAGTACAATTACAATTTCTGCCAGGTCGATGTTGGTCCGGGCGGCGCAGTCGTATTGCAGCGCCAGACTTCCGGTACCGCATGCATCGAAGGCCGCACGTGGGGCTGGAATCGCGCTGGCGTTTGGGTAGACAAGGGTTGTGCGGGCGATTTCACGATCCGCCGCCGCTGGCGCTAATCCCGAACAGCCGAATTTTCGCTGTTTTTACATCAACGCCCGCCTTTTGGCGGGCGTTTTGTTTGCAGTGCAGCACAAAGCCCTTTAGGATTCTGCGCCCACCCTTTGCGCCGGATACGCTGGCGCGGCTTTTTTGGAGTTTCACCGCATGCGCACTCACTACTGCGGTCTCGTCGACGAGACCCTGATCGATCAAACCGTTTCGTTGTGCGGCTGGGCCGACACCCGGCGCGATCACGGCGGCGTGATCTTCATCGATCTGCGCGATCACGAAGGTCTGGTCCAGGTAGTGGTGCAGCCCGACAACAAAACCGCATTCGCCGCCGCCGAAGCGGTACGTTATGAATTCTGCCTGCGCGTGACCGGCACCGTGCGTGCGCGGCCGTCGAGCCAGGTCAACGACAAACTTGCCACCGGCAAGATCGAAGTCGTGGTCGATGAGATCGAGATTCTCAATGCCGCTGCGCCGCTGCCCTTCATGCTGCATGAAACGCCGGGCGAAGAAACGCGTCTGCGTTATCGTTATCTCGATATCCGCCGTCCGCAAATGCAGCAAACCTTGCGCATGCGCACGCGCCTGACGCAAACCATTCGGCGTTTTCTCGACGCGCGTGGATTCCAGGATATCGAAACCCCGATCCTGACCAAGGCCACGCCCGAAGGCGCGCGCGATTATCTCGTGCCGTCGCGCGTGCATCCGGGCGAGTTTTACGCATTGCCGCAGTCGCCGCAGTTGTTCAAGCAGTTGCTGATGATGGCCGGCATGGATCGTTATTATCAGATCGCACGGTGTTTTCGCGATGAGGATTTGCGCTCCGATCGCCAGCCCGAATTCACCCAGCTCGACATGGAGTTCGCCTTCGTCAACGAGCGCGATATCCAGGATCTGGTCGAGGAAATGATCCGCCAGGTTTTCAAGGAAGTCGTGAACGTCGAGCTTGATGCCGAGTTCCCGCGCATCACCTACGCCGAGGCGATTCGCCGTTTCGGTTCGGACAAACCCGATCTGCGCATTCCGCTCGAACTGGTCGATGTCGCCGAGCATGTGCGGCATGTCGAGTTCAAGGTTTTTTCCGCGCCGGCCAGCGATGCGAGCGGTCGTGTCGTGGCGCTGCGCTTGCCGAAAGGTGCCGAACTCAGCCGCAAATATATCGACGATCTGGCGCCGTATGTCGCGCGTTACGGTGCGAAAGGCCTGGCCTGGATTCGAGTCGATGACCTGAGCAAAGGCCGCGAAGGTCTGACCTCGCCGATCGTGAAGTTTCTCGATGATCGCGCCGTCGAAGGCATCTTCAAGGCGGTCGGTGCGCAGACCGGCGATCTGATTTTCTTCGGCGCCGGCAACTACAAGACCGTGTCGGATTACATGGGCGCGTTGCGTCTGAAAATAGGCAAGGACAACGGCCATATCGAGAAAACCTGGAGCCCGCTCTGGGTGGTCGATTTCCCGATGTTCGAGTACGACGAACAGTCGCGTCGTTACATGGCGCTGCATCATCCGTTCACCGCACCGAGCATCGACGATGCCGCGGATCTGCGTGCGAATGCGGCGAATGCGGTTTCGCGCGGTTACGACATGGTGCTCAACGGCAACGAGATCGGTGGTGGCTCGATTCGTATCCATCGTTCCGACGTACAGAGTGCGGTGTTCGATCTGCTCGGCATTTCCAGCGAAGAAGCCGAAGCGAAATTCGGCTTCCTGCTTGAAGCGCTCAAGTACGGCTGCCCGCCGCACGGCGGCATCGCGTTTGGCATCGATCGTATCGCCGCGCTGATGTCCGGCACCGACTCGATTCGCGATGTCATCGCGTTCCCGAAAACCGCGAGCGCGCAATGCTTGTTGATGGCCGCACCATCGGCCGTGCCCGAAGTGCAGTTGCAGGAATTGCACGTGCGTGTGGTCAAGCCGGTCAAGGCCAGCAGCTAGAGTTTCAGCGCGTGAGCGAGCACATTCTGCTGCTGCACGGCTTGTGGATGCGCGGCTTCACGCTGTTGCCGCTGAAGCGTCGGCTGGCGGCGGCGGGTTATGTCGTGCACATCGGCGACTATGCGAGCGTGACGCGCGGCGTGGATGACAGCGTGACACGCCTGGTCGAGCGCGCGCGTCGCTGGCGCGCGCCGCGTTTGCATCTGGTTGGCCATAGTCTGGGTGGCCTGATCGCATTGAAAATGCTGCAGCAGGCACCAGATTTGCGCTATGGAAATGTGGTCTGTCTGGGCACACCATTACGCGGCAGCGCTGCCGCGCGAGGCTTGGCAAAACTTCCGGGTGGACGCAGTTTCCTCGGCAAAAACCACAAAGTGCTGCAGCAAGGTTTGCCGGAATGGCGCAGTCCATATCCGCTCGGCATGATCGCCGGTCGTGTCCCGGTCGGCATCGGTGCGTTGCTAGCGCCGATCATATTGCCGCACGATGGTACGGTCAGTATGGCGGAGACGGAATTGCCCAGCCTGACCGATCATTGCATCGTTTCATCCACGCATACCGGTCTGATATTTTCGCGACACGTTGCGGATCAGATCATCGCCTTTCTGCAAAATGCCCGTTTCACCCACGACTGACGGCTCTTGCGGCGATGCAGCACGCAAGCGTGTTAAGATTTCATACTTCGAGGTTGGCAGACAGTTTCATGGCCGGTCATGGTTGTAGAAAAATATCTCTTCGCGCAGATATTCGCCCGATGCGCAGCGCGACGATTGCGCTGACTCGCAGCATGTCGCAACCGATCTCCTTGCGGAAACGCATGCCTGGTTAAGCCCGCGGTCGTGCATGCCGTGCGCGTTCGTGCGTATCGGCCGACCCGGCGTGTCCAGCGCACCCGTCCCATGATGACCCGCATCCTCGGCATCGACCCAGGCTCGCAACGTACCGG
>JANXUW010000130.1 GCA_025351985.1 Pseudolysobacter sp. | reverse complement strand
CCCGAGACATCCGTCGCGCAGGCGGAAATTTCAGCGCCCGCGGGCAGATCGGCAACAGTCTCGAAACGATCGTTGCGCCATGTCAGCAGATGGGTGCCGTCCGACGTCCACACGCCATGCCCGGAATCGGCGCAGACGATGCCGCCGCGGATCATGAAGTCGCTGATAAAACGGCCTGCCTTTCTGGTGTCGAGATGAGCGAGCCCACCCCACGTTGATGCGAATACCACGCCATCGTATTCCACCACCGAATACGCGTGCGCCAACGGCAATCCTTCAGGCTCGCTCCATTGCCACGTATCGGGCTGTGGAAACTGCAGCAAACCGACGAAACTGCCGACCCACAAGCTATCCTCGCGATCAATCAGGAGTGGTCCGCCGCTTGGCAACCCATCAGCGATGCCGATACGACGCACGCTGCCATCCGGCTCGTATCCGAGTAGTTGCCGATCCATCGACAACCAGACGGTATCGTTGCGTTTGCGCAGGTCGATCGCGCGTGCCGGCGGCCTGGCCAAAACATGCACGCCGCTGGTATCGATACGCCACATGCCACTGTTGAAATGCGTCGCCAACCACAGCGCATTTTTGTCTCCGGCAGCGAACCACAGGTCGCGCGCGCGCAGGATTTCCGTCGCCGCAGCGCCTTCACGAAAACGCCATGCCGCCTGATCGGTGAGGACGATGATTTCATCGCCATTGGAAAATATGCGTGTGGCCTTTTCGCCGGAAGGCAGGCCACGCTCGATACGATTCCAAACCAGCGTCTTGTCGCGCAACCAGAGCCGATCGTCGATCACCGCCCACAGTTGTTGCGCCGAATCCAGTTCGAACGACGTCAGACCCGTTAACGGCTCGCCATGCGGGCCGATGATCGGTGCCAGACCGTGCGACGTTTTATACCAACCGCGTCCGCTGGCGGTGCGCAGCAACAATTCATCATCGCGGCCATGCAATAGTTGATACACCGTCTCGTCGAATTGCTCATGCGCCCAGGCGACGAAATGGCGACCATCGAAGCGGATCAAACCGCGGTGTGCACCAATCCAGATGAAACCCTGATCGTCCTGCGCGAGTGCACCGATCTCGCCGACATTCAAGCCGTAGTCCTGATCGTAGACGCTGAAATAACTGCGTTGCGCAAATACATGCGTATGCGCGAAGCAGATCATGAGAAAGATCGCGTATCGCAATCTTCCCGCACCGGGCTGGGCAGACTTCGGCATCGTTGGCCAGATCATCAGCACGCACTCTCCCAGATCGATGGCTCGGCAACCACCCGTTTCTTGCGAACACGATTTTGCGCCAGCTTGTTCTAATCGGTAACTCGCCCCTTGGCAATACCATTTGCGGGACTGACGCCAACGGATATCTCCCGCCCGCATTGAAAATACCGTGCGCCAGCGTGTCTTTCAAAATCGGCCGACCGCTGTATTCCCGGCTTTCGGCGACAGCCACCGCTAAGCGGCGAATAGCCAAAAAAAACCGGCGCCCTGAGGCGCCGGTCAGATTTACCGCGATTTCTTTCGACTCAGAACTTGTAGCTTGCCGTCAGCATCAGCGACCAGCGCTGTGACGGCACCGGTGCGCCCGGGGTTGAGCCTTCATTGATGAGCAGCGACTGCGGCACGTAATTGCCGTTGGCATCCTTGTACGCCGAACCGCTGATGTCGTAGATGTACTTGCCGGTAGCCGGATCGATACCGGTGACGTTAGCGAGGTTACGCGTGAGCGGGAACGGTGCACGGCGTTCCACGCCCCACTTGCTGCTGATCAGGTTGCCGATGTTGAAGAAATCCAGACGCAACTCGCCCTTGTTGCCTTCGAAGAATCCAGGCACCTCCTGCTTGAAGCTCAAATCGATCTGGTTCAGCCACGAGGTATGCGCACCGTTGCGGCTAGCGATCTGACCTTCATGCTGACGTAGGTAGGAATCGCTGTTGATGTAATCCATGAACTGCTGCTTCTGCGTAGCCGTGACAGCCGGGGCCCATGCCACATCCGAAATTGATTTCGGAATGTAGACCAGATCACGCGAGTAGGCGTCACCGTTGAGATCGTTGCCCGCGATCCAGCTATATGGCGCGCCGGAATGACCATTGGCGAAGATGCCGACACCGGTCTCGTTGTCGCCAAAGAACTTGTGCTGCCAGCTGAAAGAAATCTTCAGTGCCTTCGGCACGTTGTAGTTGGAAATCGCGGCACGATCTGTGTTTGGATTGACCCAGACGTTACCGTTGAAGTTGGAGTTTGCAACACTTGAAGTACCCGGATTCACATCCGTCGAATGCTGGAAAATTGCAGCCACGGATGCACTCCAATCGTCCGACAAAGGCTTTCTGACCAGGAAGGTCAAACTACTGGATTGGCCCTGATTGGTATTGGTAAGCTCGGTTACCGCAGCGTTTGAGGCTGAGGCAAAAGCCGGATTGGCATTGGCATTGGTGCCGCTTGCCACACCCGCCGCACTGTAGGCACCCCAGTACAGATTGCGGCCATCCGGGCCATGCCCAGTAGGCGCACCCAAGTTCAGGTTCTTGTAGAAAATGTCTTCGTTGGTTTTGACGTAGCTGCCTTCAATGCTGCCGACCATGCCGAGCCATGGCAATTCGCGATCGAAGGCGAGGCTGAGCTGCGTGGTCGTCGGCATCTGGAAATGCGGATCAATGGTATCGACCGCCATCTTGGCAACACCGGAACCGAGCGCCAGCGTACCGGTATTCGGGATCACCGGCTGGCTGCCGTTGTAACCCGGCGCCTGCTTGACATAGGTAATGATCGGAGTCTTACACGTACTCACAGAGGACTGTGTTGGGAAGAAAGCTTTGCCGTCACAGCTATACAGAGTTGTGCCCGGTGCCGAGCTCGAGTTATTCACGATGTCGTAAGTGACCACCGGAATGCCACTGCCGCCGTAGGAGTTGGAGTACCACACGGTCGGCACATCCGACACGAACATGCCGACGCCGCCACGAAGCTGCGTTTTGCGTTCGGTGTCGAAGTCGTAGTTGAACGAGAAGCGCGGCTGCACCGTGCCGTTGCCACCAGGAACCGAATTGTTGGCATAACCGAAGCCTCCTTTGGCTGCGGTGCACAGTGTGGAGCCATTCGCGTTGGTCGCGGTGAATGCAACGCCGGGAGCCGACGCGAAGCACGGATTGAGGACCGGACTGCTGCCGAACTCAGGCACGTCGTAACGCAGGCCGTACTGCAGCGAAAAGCGATCCGTCACCTGCCAGGTATCTTCGAGGAAAAAGCCATACTGCTTTTTCTGGAACACAGCGGCAGCGGTGTCAATCGAGTATCCGGTATTCGGACGCTTGATCGTGTACTCCTCCCAGTTGCCAGTCTGGAAATTCGCCAGCCCCTGATACGTGTAGCTACCGTCGTAACCCTGGATAAAGGCGTTGTAAACCTTGTCCTGCTGACCACTTAAACCCGCCTTGACGGTGTGGTCGCCGAGATGCCACGTGCCGGCGAAATAGGCGTAACTCGAATCGATATTAAGCTGATTGACCTGGCTCGAGAACTCTGTACCCACGGTGACGCTGGGCGAGAACGTGGTAGGCGAATTCGATACCGTCACCGATGGCTGCGCTACGCCGGTCAGCGGGCCGCGCGACTGGATGTACTTGGTGTACGACAGGTTGGCTTCGGTG
>JANXUW010000766.1 GCA_025351985.1 Pseudolysobacter sp. | reverse complement strand
CGAATTCCTGCGCCAACTCTGCCAGATGCATGGAACGTGCCTGATCCGTCATTTCCACTCCACTCATATTGGGGGCCATATCGGATAGCACAAGATCGACCTTTTCACCGTGCAGACTGGCCTCGAGCGCGTGCAACACCGCGTCTTCGCGAAAGTCGCCCTCGATGAACTCGACCCCGGCGATGCCCTGCATCGGCAGGATATCCAGCGCGATGATGCGCCCGGCATCATTCAGCTGCTCACGTACCATTTGCGACCAGCCGCCCGGTGCCGCACCCAGATCGACTACGACCATGCCCGGCCTCAACAGACGATCGCGCTCGAGCAATTCCTGCAGCTTGAATACGGCCCGCGAGCGCCAGCCTTCGGCCTGCGCGCGCTTGACGTAAGGATCGTCGAAATGTTCCTTGAGCCAGCGCTGGCTGCTCTTGCTGCGTTGCATTTTACGGACTCGATCGATAATTCAAGGGAAGCGTGACGACGCGCGCAAGAGCAGTGGTTCGGTGGCTTTCCGACCGGAGTGACGCACTATTTCGCGGCGGCGCCCCGTGCACTGTCAGCGTCCAGCGATGTTCAGGCATGGGTTGCTGCTATGCGACATGATACCCTTTCACGCCCGGCGTGGCCGGTTTTTAGTTCAGCAGCTGGTTCAAGTTGCTGGTTGAATCGATAAACCATTCGCTTTCTGCGGCCATCGGCACGCAACATCCCAGCCGCCTGCGATCCGGCCAAAACACGATTTGTCGGACCTGAACAAGCATGCACGCAATAACAGGAATCTCGAAATGAGCGTCACTCAATCCTCCCGCAAGGGAATCAGCAATACCCAGCGTCGCTATTTGCGCGGCCTCGCCCACCAGCTCCAACCGGTCATCATGGTCGGCAACAAAGGCGTGACCGAATCGCTGCTCAAGGAGTTCGACGCCGCGCTGGCGCGCCATGAACTGGTCAAGGTAAAACTGTCGAGCGAAGATCGCGACGAACGCAAGAGCCAGATCGCCGCGATGGCCGAATCGGGTCAGGCCGAAGTCGTGCAAAGCGTCGGCCGCGTTGCCTTGTATTTCCGCCGCAATACCGAAGAACCCGTGCTCGCCTTGCCGAACTGATCGAAGCATCGTTCATGCAACTTTCGCTGAATCGTCCCGAAGAATATCTGTTCATCCGCAATTGTCGTGCGGATGCAATTACCGTGGTTGATCGCGAAATGCGCGCGAGTTTTATCCTGAGCGCGGGACGCGCAATCGAGGATTGGCCGGTGCGCTCCGTCGGCGAACTGGACGAAAAAAATATCGCTGCGATTCTCGAACTCAAACCTGAGCTCGTGTTGCTCGGCACCGGCGCGCGCATCGTGTTTCCGAGCCAGGCGATCCTCGCGCAATTCCTGCAGCGCGGCATCGGCATCGAGGTGATGGATAACGCCGCCGCCAGTCGCACGTTCAACGTGCTGGTCAGCGAAGGGCGACGCGCGGTTGCGGCGTTTTTGCTATAGATCGACGCACGATCTCAGTCAGAGTTCCGACTGCTCGTTCGCTTCGACCAGAACCCGCAAGCGTTTCAGTGCGGCGCCTTGAATCTGCCGCACGCGTTCGCGCGTGAGTCCGAAATCCAGCGCGATTTCCGCCAGCGTCTGGATGTGCTGGCCATTCAATCCGTAACGCCGCTCCACGACCACACGTTGGCGTTCCGGCAAGTGCTGCAATAGATCGCCAAGCGGGCCGCCCGCAACATCGTCGATGGCAGCATGATCGTCCAGCGCATTCGCCGGCGTGCTATGCACGACCATCTGGTCGATCAACGCGCGTTCGTCTTCTTCGGACCGCGGCGCATCGAGCGAACTGATGCGCTCGTTGAAACTGAAAAGCTCCGACACTTCGGCATTGGTCTTGCCAACGGCGCGCGCGAGTTCTTCGGTGCTCGGCATGCGCCCGAGCCGTTGATTGAGTTCGCGGCTGGCGCGCAACACTGACGCGAGTTCGCGCAGCACATGCACCGGCACGCGCACCGTACGGCCCTGATGCATCAACGCGCGCTGCACCGATTCGCGCACCCACCACATCGCATACGTGGAAAACCGCAGACGCCGATCCGGATCGAATTTTTCGACCGCACGGATCAGGCCGATATTGCCTTCCTCGATCAGATCCAGCAGCGGCACGCCTCGCCCGACATAACTGCGCGCAACACTCACGACCAGGCGCAGATTGGCCTCGATCATCAGTCGGCGTGCATCCATGTCGCCGCAGCGCACACGTTCGCCGAGCGCGATTTCCTGCGCGGCATCAAGTAGCGGAATCAGCCCGATTTCGTTGAGGTAAAGACTGGTCGAGCTGCGCGCAGCATCGTCATGCGGCTCGATCGCATCGAGCAATTCGAGCAGATCCTCGGCCGGTAAATCGTCGTCGCTGGCGGGAATGTCAGTCATGCCGCGAGAATACTCCGCTCGGCGCAGCGAAGGCAGCGTGCAAACGCGAGTAGCGAAAATTGTTCACGCACGTCACGCCGATATCGAACTGTCAGCGCGACGGCAGGTAATCGAGCGGATTGATCGGTTTGCCGTTCTTGCGGATCTCGAAATGCAGCATATCGCGGCTCGCGCTGCTCGATCCCATTTCGGCAATCTGCTGCCCGGCGGTAACGCGCTGGCCTTCTTCGACCAGTCGTTTGCGATTGTGCCCGTAAGCCGAAAGAAACGTGTCGTTGTGTTTGATGATGATGAGCTCGCCGTAACCGACCAGACCGTTGCCGCTGTAGACCACATTGCCATCTGCCGCCGCCGTGACCGGATCACCGGCCTTGCCGGCGATATCGACGCCCTGGCGAGTCTGGTCGCCGGCGACATAACCGGAAATCATTGCGCCCTTGCTCGGCCAGCGCCAGGCCGGGCCGCCCGACGACGCGGGTTCTTTCGGTGCCGTCGAGGTGACGGGTGACGAAGTTGAAGCAGGTTGTGGCGATGATGTTCCAGATGTTGTCGATGCCGCCGGCGCAGAAGTAGATACAGCTGGCGCGACCGAAGTCGATGACGCCGAGCCAGACGAATTTGCCGATGACGGCGAAGTATCCGACTTGCTGTTCGCCAGCGGTTTTGCCGAAGACGATACCGTCGGCGAAACCGCAACTGTCGAAGTCGCCGATGCCGCGCTGCCGGCCGGCCCCATCCTCAATTCGCGACCGACATAAATCTTGTACGGCGCGGAAATGCCGTTCCATAACGCCAGATCGCGATAGTCCACGCCGTGGCGGAACGCGATGCCGAACAAGGTATCGCCCTTCACCACACGATAAGTTTCGACGAATGCGGGCGCCGAGGCATTCGACCTGACTGGCGCGCGAGTGACATGCGGCTCGTCACCGGGCGGCGAATGGCTGACCACATCCTGGCGTCCGCAGCCAGACAATCCTGTCGTCGCGATCACGCAACCGATCAGCAGCGCAAACGCGCGCGCTTTGCCGATCCTTGAGTCATCCTTTTCATTCATGCGCAAAACCACACTCAACGCAGATAACGGAAGTAGATCACAACTGCCGCGATCAGCAGAAGCACGCCCCAGCCGATCCATTCGATCCAGCGATGCAGCGCAGCTTCGGCTTTTGCGCCACCGAGACGAATCGCGCCCGCCACCGCAAACACGCGCTTGCCGCGACCGATCAGCATGCCCGGAATGAAAGCGAGCATCGGCACGCCGACGATACCGCAGGCCCACGTCGCAAATTTCAGCGGGATCGGGATAAACCCCGCCGCTACCAATAACCAGAACGCCTTGAACGGATTTTCGATCATCGCTGCGCGCAAATTTTCCACCTGTGCATCGATCGTCGGCAGCCAGCCGATATCAGCCAGCACCGGACGCAGCATATCGAACGCAAAATGACCGAGCGCATAACCGATGAGCGCGCCGAACATCGAACAGATCAGGCTGATGCTGGCATACCACGCCCAGTGCTGCGGTTTTTTCAACACCATCGGCGCGAGCATCACCTCGGGCGCGATCGGGAAAATGAATGCCTCGATAAAGCTCAGTCCGCCGAGCAGTTTTGGGGCTTGCGGATGCGCCGCCCAGCGCAGCGCCATCTCGTACATCGGGCGAAAAATTTGCATCGGTGTGGAAGTCTCGTTCAGGGATTGGAGGTTGCTGGCTGCAGCAGATGATTCACAGTGCGCGGATTTTTTCTACGCGGTAAAAACGAAACCGGATCAACTCACGCCACCGAGCAATGGCACAAAACTCACCTTGCCGAGAAACTCGCTGATCCGCCCGTTCTCGCCCGCACGCACGCGCAGCAATTGCTGTTCGCCGGGTGGCCCGACCGGCGCCACAAGCACGCCATGCGGCGCGAGTTGATCGAGCAAAGCGTGCTCGATCTGCGCCCCGGCGGCGGTGACGATGATCGCATCGAACGGTGCTTCTTCGGGCCAGCCGAGCTTGCCGTCGGCGTGTTTGGAACGCAGGTTTTCAACACCGACCTTGCGGAACAGTCGACGCGCCTGGCGCAGCAATTCCTCGATGCGCTCGACGGTGTAGACGCGCTCCACCAGCGACGCCAGCACTGCGGCCTGATAACCCGAACCGGTGCCGACTTCGAGCACACGTTGCGGCACGTTGAACTCGATCAGCGCCTCGGTCATGCGCGCGACCACCCAGGGCTGCGAGATGGTCTGGCCCTTGCCGATCGGCAACGCAGTGTCTTCGTAGGCGCGCGAGGACAACGCCTCTTCGATAAACAGATGGCGCGGCAAACGCCGCAGCACATCAAGCACCCGACGATCACGAATGCCTTCGGCTTCGAGCCGCTCGATCAACCGATCGCGCGCGCGCTGCGAGGTCATGCCGAGACCGCGCGCTTCGGGCGTCGATTGCACAAACAAACTCATGCGGTCTGCTCGATATCGAGCGACAAGGTGCC
>JANXUW010000750.1 GCA_025351985.1 Pseudolysobacter sp. | reverse complement strand
GTCGGCAGGTTCTTCATATCCAGATAAGGTGCCGCAATCCCAACCTTCAAAGTGCGACGTGGATTCACAGCAATGACATCGGGCAATCGCTGTGCGGTCCATCCGCACGGAATCAAACCGAGTGGCGAGTCTTCGAAGGCGTCGGGAAAAAGTGCGGCGGTGACTGCGTCAACGCCGAAGGGTTGGCGACCTTCCATCCTGGCGCGAACCGGATCGAAATCCACAAACCAACTCTGGAACAACGCCCGCGCCATTTTCTCCAGCGTCGCATTCATCCGCCGATTCAACTCGATCTTGTCATCAAGCGCCCCGAGCACCGCTACGATAGATTTTTGCTCGGCAAGCGGAGGTAGGCAAACATGAAATGCTTTTGCCTCGGGATAATATATCGTTTGATGAGTCGTACCGCTTGCGAAACGCCACAACGCTTCGCTCTCCGCGAGAAGAATGTATTTCAAATAGTGCGGCTCGATGTTCGGTCCACAAACCCAATTTACGAAGTCTTGGCTAGTTGCCATCGGGCAGCCCATAACAACCACGAAGCCAACTGAAGCGGTACGAGATAAACAAACTGTGTTGACTGGAAGGAGTCGCGCAGACGAGTTTTCGAGTCCGATCTCCGTAACGTGCTGGTAAGTATCGACGATCGTTCGTCCGTGATTCGCCGTCGCGTCTTTGATACCGATCCACGGAATGACACCATCCCAGTATTCCGGATGCGCACGGCTCGGTGTATGACCGCTCTCAAGCTGTGCGACGCTACTCAGCAACGTCCACGACCAATTTGGAGGAGCAACCGTCTCAGGACATCCAACGGCGAGGGCGATACGCCCGGGAATCACACCAGTTGTCGCCATGCGACCGCCCGTGCGTCCTGTTCCTAATGTCTCGTCAGCCTCCATAACACAGCCACTTTGCATTGATGCGAAGGGTCGGACCCAGTTCTGTCGATGGCTCAAACTGCCTATTCAGTTCGTCAAATATTTCGCTGTGCTGATTCAAGTTAGACATGCGCATTCGCCATTTGCACAACCGCATAAGCCCGCTCAATTTCCTGATGAAAACTGACCGGTATGCGCGCCCAATCCACCATATCCACACGAATCGGCAAATTGCTTTCCGAGAACACTTCGAGCATTTCTCCGAGCTCCGCGGTTTCGTGTTTCAAGTCATGCGGCTGACGCACCACCAGATCGAGATCGCTGGCCTCGTGGCCGTCGCCATTCACGCGGCTGCCATACGCCCACACTTCCGCATGCGGCAAATGCTGGCGCAGCAACTCACGCAACAGCGCCAGGTGCGCGGGTCGGATATCGAGATTTTGCAGCGGCAATGCGGCCATCAGTTTTTGCCGTCGCTGTATCGTTCGCGCAAGATCGTTTCGAGCTGCGTGACGTCGGTAATAAAACCGGGGATCAGGCGCAAGGTTTCCTTGGCGAAATTTTCGCCGTAGTCGTGCGCGGTGTTGTTGCGGTTATCGCGATAGGCAAACCAGCGCTCCACTTCGCCGAGCGAGATCAAGCCATGCGTTGCCGCCAACCGCAGCAGATCCTTGATCGGTGTGGCATCGAGTTTTTTTGCGCCGTGGCCAAAATCACGCAAGGCTTTTTTTACCAGCTTGAAACTGGTTTCCTGCGCGAGTTCGTAACCCTTGACGATGGCGTTGCGAAAGATTTCCTGATCGATGCTTTCCGCTGCAGCCTGCTCATAAAAACGCAGCGATACTCGCAAGGTTTCGATGCAGCGTTTGAGGTGATCGGTATTCAGATTCATGCTGTTTGCTCCCGCACGCCGTAGTCAGCCCAGAGCCGCCAGGTTGTATTTGATAAGTTGTTCCAGTTTCGCAGATTCAGCGAACTGCGCATGCAATTCCGCGATCAGGCGCGGCATTTTTTCCTCGAACGGATCGCCATCATCGACCACATCTTCGGCACCGACAAATCGACCCGGCGTGAGTACATGGCCGTGCTTGGCAATCTCGGCCAGCGTGGCGGATTTGCAGAAACCGGCGATATCTGCATAACCATCGGCATCGACTCCGGTGCGTCGCCACGCGTGATAGGTGTCGGCAATTTTCTGCACGTCGGCATCGGATAGTTGGCGTCGTGTGCGATCAACCAGCGTGCCGAGTTTGCGCGCATCGATAAACAGCACTTCGCCGCGTCGATCGCGCCAGCCGTTGCCGGGGTTTTTATTGCGCGCGAGAAACCACAGGCACGCCGGAATCTGTGTGGAATAAAACAATTGCCCGGGCAGCGCGACCATGCAATCGACCACGTCGGCCTTGACCATTTTCTCGCGAATCTCGCCTTCGCCGGATTGGTTGGAACTCATCGAGCCGTTCGCCAGCACCACGCCGGCGGTGCCGTTGGGCGCGAGATGATGCAGGATGTGTTGCAGCCAGCCGTAGTTGGCGTTGCCGACCGGCGGCGCGCCGAACGTCCAGCGCACATCTTCGCGCAGGCGCTCACCGCCCCAATCCGACACATTGAACGGCGGATTGGCGAGGATGTAATCGAACTTGAGATCGCGCAGTTCGTCCTTGTGAAAACTGCCTTCGTTGTTCCAGCGAATATCGGAATCGATACCACGTACGGCAAGGTTCATCTTGGCCAGACGCCAAGTGACGTAGTTCGATTCCTGGCCGTAAATGGCGATGTCGCCGATGCGACCGCCGTGTTCGTGCACGAATTTTTCGGACTGCACAAACATGCCGCCGGCGCCGCAGCATGGATCATAGATGCGGCCTTGGTAGGGTTCCAGCATTTCGACCAGCACACGCACCACCGAGCGCGGCGTGTAGAACTCGCCACCACGTTTGCCTTCGGCGCCGGCAAACTGACCGAGGAAATATTCATAGACCCGACCGAGTACGTCGCGTGACGTGTGGCCTTGCTGATTCAGCGCGATGCCGGAAATCAGATCGATCAATTCACCGAGCATGACTTTGTTGAGCGCGGGCCGGGCGTAGTCCTTGGTCAACACGCCCTTGAGCGATTCGTTTTCTTTTTCGATTGCGCGCATCGCGTCATCGATCAACGTGCCGATGGTTGGCAGTTTGGCGCTGGCTTGCAGGTGCGACCAGCGCGCATCTTTCGGCACCCAGAACACGTTGTCGGCGAGGTACTCATCCTTGTCTTCGGCAGCTTGCGGATCTTTTTCCAGCAGCGCGGTGTGCGTGGCTTCGAACGCGTCCGAGATGTACTTGAGGAAAATCAGCCCGAGCGTGACGTGCTTGTAATCCGACGGCTCCATGTTGCCGCGCAGTTTATCGGCGGCCTTGAACATCTCGGCCTCGAAACCGAGGTTGCTGCTGTTCTTGGTCTTCTCGATTTTGGTCTTCTCGATTTTTGCCATGCTCCTGCCCTTCAACGATTACTGTGGCTACACGCGCCGCCCACCAGTATGACGGGCGAGCTTGTACCGTTGCCATCAAAACGTGCTTTTTTTGCCTTCGCGAGCCAGCGGTGGTGAAAAAGCATCAACGCTCATGCAACGCTCAAGTTTCTCAAGTACGAACTGCTTATCGTGGCGTTCGACGATCTGGCGCGGCCAGCGTGGCACTCAACCAGCAGGGAAATCCCATGAATATCCGCAACCTCCGCCACACTTTTTTGCTACTGATCGCAGGCTTTTGTTCGCTGGCC
>JANXUW010000126.1 GCA_025351985.1 Pseudolysobacter sp. | reverse complement strand
GCCGGTCATACAATCGCCGCCCGCGATCATCGCAATGGACGATTTCGCCAAGCTCGATCTGCGTATCGGCAAAGTGCTCGCGTGCGAATTCGTCGAAGGTTCGGACAAGCTGCTGCGCTTCCAGCTCGATGCTGGCGAGCTCGGCCAGCGTCAGATTTTTTCCGGCATTCGCGCGGCGTACGCCGAGCCGGAAAAACTGATCGGGCGCAACGTGGTTTTCATCGCCAATCTCGCGCCGCGCAAGATGCGTTTTGGTATTTCCGAAGGCATGATTCTTTCGGCCGGCGGCAGCGATGGTGCGCTGTTCCTGCTCGATGCGGATGCGGGTGCCGCGCCCGGCATGACGGTCAAATAATTAGCCGTCGATATACAGATCATGCCGGCTTCTGCTGACCGCATCGCCGATCGAATCGATGATCTGCTGCCGCAAACGCAATGCGGTCAATGCGGTTTTGCGGGATGCCGTCCGTACGCGGAAGCGATCGCCGCCAACAACGCTGAGATCAACCAATGTCCGCCCGGTGGCATGGCCGGCGTGCAGGCATTGGCGGCGCTGCTCGGACGCGAAGTCATCGCGCTGAATCCGGCGAACGGCATCGAAAAACCGCGCGCCATCGCACTGATCGATGAAGCCGTGTGCATCGGCTGCACCAAGTGCATCCAGGCCTGCCCGGTGGATGCGATCATCGGCGCGGCGAAGCTCATGCACACGGTGTTGATCGACGAATGCACCGGCTGCGAACTCTGCATTCCGCCCTGCCCGGTCGATTGCATCAGCCTGCCGCCGCGGCCGGATCTGCCATTGCGTCCGCTGCATGCGCGAGCCCGATATCAAGCGCGCACTATTCGGCTCGAACGCAATACGCTGGAACGTCTCGCCGGCATCGAAGCGCGCAAAGCCGCGCTGAAAAAACCCGAGGTCACGCAGGCCAGCGTGCTCGCCGCGATCGCGCGCGGGCGTGCAAAAAAAGCCGCGTTGCAAATCGATACGGCAAACGGCGGCGACAAGAACAAATCATGAGTCCAGCCATGTTGATTTCGCCATCTCGACGCACCTCGAATCGATCGAGCTGCGCCGCCCCGACACTTCGCCGCGGCGCGCTGCAATGAACCGCGCCAAACGCACTGAAATATTCCACCGGCTGCGCGAGCTCAATCCGCATCCGACTACAGAACTAATCTACACCTCGCCGTTCGAGTTGCTGATCGCGGTAATGTTGTCGGCGCAGTCCACCGATGTCGGCGTCAACAAGGCGACGCGCAAGCTCTATCCGGTCGCGAATACGCCGGAAAAAATCCTCGCTCTCGGCGAAGACGGACTGAAGCGCTACATCGCCACGATCGGCTTGTACAACGCCAAGGCGAAAAACGTGATCGCGACGTGCCGCATCCTGATCGAGCAACACGGCAGCGAAGTGCCGCATTCGCGTGAAGCGCTCGAAGCGCTGCCCGGCGTCGGGCGCAAGACCGCCAACGTCGTGCTCAATACCGCGTTCGGTGAGCCGACCATCGCGGTCGATACGCATATTTTCCGCGTCGCCAATCGCACTGGCATCGCGCCGGGAAAAACCGTCAGCGCGGTCGAGCTTGGTCTGGAAAAACACGTACCGGCCGAGTTCAAGCAGAATGCGCATCACTGGCTGATCCTGCACGGGCGTTACGTGTGCAAGGCGCGCAAACCGGATTGCCCACAATGCGTGATCCGTGACCTGTGCGAATACCGCGCGAAGACTTCCGCCTGACTATCGACGCATCGTGATAGCCGTGGCGAAATGAGATCAGCGCAGTCGGTATCACAGCGCGGCTACTCTGCGGCGTCTGCGACTTGCTGTACATCAGCAGTCGTTGCGGTCGGAAACGGCACGATCCCCCACACTTCATTCGGCTCGCCATTGCCCCAGCCATCCCACGCCGCAACCACGCTACCCCAGTTATACGGCCCGTTGCCGAGGATGTTGAGATTGCGATCCGTGTTCAAAACCGGACGGATGGCCAATCCCTCCGAATAGCTGCGCAAGGAGTCCGTGATGTGATTCTTGAAAAATCCCCACGCCCCCCCATTGATGTCGGCCACGACGATGCTCCAACGCTCATCGTCGGTGTAACCCTGGGTACTGTTCATGTCGCCGGGACGCAGCGACAACGAGCCATCGGCTGCCGCGACGAGCTTCGCACCCGAATCGGTATGCCACAACGCAAAACTGCCATCGCCGAGATCGAATTGTGTCCAGCTGACCCAGCCAAGATAAGGGTCGTTGTAGAAATTGTCGATGATGATCGTTTTGGCATCGTAGGCATTCACGCTCAGGCACATCGACGAGCTACCCGCCGGTGACAAGATACAAACCAATTGACCGCTCATGTGAAACCTCCGCAGGAAATATCAGGAAGGACGATGGATGTTCGCTGAGTCCGGGCGCGATTGCAGACTATGCCCAGGCGTAAGACAAGCCGATATCGCCCCTTGATTTGTTCTATCGTTTTTCCCACGGATAAACTGTCACTGCGCGAAAAATTTTTTGCGCTGGCCGATGACGTTGGCGGACGCGTGGCTTCAAGGCATCGCACGGCACGATGGCCCGACTGCACCGAATTCTGAAATGTCCGCACTTGACCATGCCCACAGCAATGGTAAGGTCATGGCGCGCACGCCACCCCGGCGCAACCGCACCATGGCGCCGAAGAAAGAACTTCCTTGAATACCGAGCAAGCCAGAAATCCGGCGTTGACCGAGTTGCTGCAATCGTGGCAGCACGGTGATGGGCAGGCGTTTGCTTCACTGTTCGACCGCGTCTATGCGCAGCTCAAGCAGATCGCCGCGCAGCGCCTGCGCGAAGTCGGCGGTAACGCCACACTCGCACCGACCGAGTTGCTGCACGAAGCGGTGCTGCGCGTGGTCGATGCGCCGATGGACTGGAAAAATCGCGCGCATTTTTTTGCCACGATGTCACTGCTGATCCGCTCCACGCTGGTCGATCATGTGCGCGCGAGTTCGGCGCAGAAACGTGGTGGCAATGCAGTGCGCGTGACGCTGACGCGCGCCGACGTCGGCGAAGAATCGATCGTCGCCGATATTCTTTCGCTGGATCAGGCCTTGATCAAACTCGAAGCGCTCGATGCGCGCAGCAGCGAGGTGCTGCACCTCACCTACTTCGCCGGCCTCGACCGTTTCCAGATTGTCGATGTGCTGCAGATTTCATTGTCCACGGTCGATCGCGAACTGCGTTTTGCACGCGCGTGGCTCAGCAAGGAAATCGATATGGCGGTGTGAGTTGGCGCCGCCGATTCGGCACGGTCCAAGCGCCCCCGTTCGCGGCTGAAGGTCGCGAAAAAATAATTCCCCCGCCCTGACAGTTTGCTTGCGGAAAAAACGTAAGCACAGACAGGGAGCCGGCTATCTGGCTCGAATCGAAAGGGGAATGTCATGAGCAACCGTCATCTCACGCGCGTCACGTGCGATTCGCAAACCATTGCGCCGCGCGCATGCCACGCCCTGCCGATGCGCTTGGTCGCGCTGCTGCTGGGCATCTGCATCACGTTGCCGGCGCTGGCCGACGTCAGCACGCTGACGATTTCCGCGGCCAGCGTGCATGTCGCCAATACGCCGACGACGCTGGCTTTTCCGCTCACGCGCAGCGGCGTTACGAGTTACGACACCGTGCTGAACTATCACACGATGGACGGCAGCGCGATCGCCGGCATCGACTACACCGCGAGTGCCGGTTCGATGAGTCTGCTGGCTGGATCGAGCAGCGCCAGCATCCCGGTGACGATCACGCCGAGCACGCCGACGAGTGCCTCCAACACGTTCAACATGCTGTTGGACAGCACGATCAACCTGATCGCACCGGGTTTTGCGACGCATGTCGAAACCTCGCTTGGCATGGATGTATTCGCGCTCGCCAGCGCCGATCTGAATGGTGACGGCAAACCGGATCTGGCCGTCATCAGCTACGGCAGCAACAAGGTCTCGTTTTTCCTCAACACGACTGCCGCCGGCGCGGCTATGCCGAGTTTTGGCGCGATGCAAAGCATGGATGCCGGCTGCGCGCCACAATCGATCATCGCCGCCGACATGAACGGCGACGGCAAACCCGATATCGTGTTCGCCTGTCCGATCGACAACAAAGTCACGCTGCTGATGAACACCACTGCTGTCGGTGCGTCTACCGCGTCTTTCGGCACCCAGGTTTTCACCGTGGCCGGGCCATCATCGCTGAAGGCGACCGATCTCAACGGCGACAACAAACTCGATCTGATCGTGACTGATTCCTACGACTATCAAGTGATAGTGATGCTCAACAGCACGACCGTCGGCGCCAGCAGCGCGAGTTTTTATGGCTCGCAGACCTTCGCCACGCAAATGGTTCCAATGTTTGTCACCAGCGCCGATATCAATGGCGACGGCAAGCCGGATTTGATCGTTGCCAATCGCCTATCGAATTCGATTTCCGTTTTCCTCAACACTACGACCACCGGCGCAACCATCTCATCGTTCACCGCGCAGCAGGCGTTCGCGACCGATACCGATCCGCGCTGGCTCAGCGCCGTCGATATCAATGGCGACGGCAAGCCGGATATCGCGGTGACGAATTACGGCTCATCGACGATGTCGATCCTGCTCAACACCACGACCACCGGTGCCGCCGCGGCAAGCTTCGCGCCGCAGCAGATATTCCCGACCGGTGCGCACCCCGCCTCGATTGTCAGCGCGGATATCAACGGCGATGGCAAGGCCGATCTCGTGGTGAGCAATCGGTTCGACAATACGCTTGCGGTATTTTCCAATTACAGCGCCACCGGCAGCACCACGGCAGGATTTGCCACGCACACGTATGCCACGGGATCCGCGCCGCAAAGTGTCGTTGCGATCGACCTCAACGCCGACGGTCGGCTCGACCTGCTAACCGTCAACGCAAACGGCGGCGATATCTCGGTGCTAATGAACAACACGGCGTCACCCGTGCTTGGTTTCGTGCCAAAGCAGAACCTCGGCACGGGCAACTACACCAACGGCGTGACCAGCGCGGATATCAACGGCGATGGCAAACTCGACCTGATCGAGGTCGATCGTAGTGACAACACGGTATCGGTATTCATCAACACCACGCCGACCGGCGCCGCGACGACCAGCTATGCGCCGCGCCGCACTTTCGCCACCGGCAATTTGCCGTGGGCGGTCGCCGTGGCCGACTTGAACGGCGACGGCAAACCGGACATCGTCGTGGCGAATTTTTACGGCTCCTCCGTTTCGGTGCTGACCAACCAGACCGCGACCGGCGCGACCACAGCGAGCTTTTCCGCACAGGCGACGTTCAATACTGGCTCGTCGCCGATGTCGATAGCGATCAGCGACATCAATGGCGATGGCAAGCTCGATATTCTGGTTGCCGACGTCGGCGCCAATGATGTCGCCGTGTTGCGCAATACCACGACCACCGGCGCGGCAGCACCATCGTTCGCGGCTTATCTGAGCCTGTCCGCCGGTGCTGCGCCGAGTGCGGTGGCGAGTGCCGATCTGAATGGCGACGGCAAGCCCGACATCGTCGTCAGCAACAAGGACGACGGTACGATTTCGGTGTTCCAGAACACGACCACGGTGGCCACCTCGCCGACCTTTTCCGCGCAGAAAATCCTCAGCGTCGGCAACCAGCCGTATGGCGTGGCGATTGCCGATTTCAACGGCGATGGCAAAAGCGACGTGGTCGTCGCGAATTACGCGTCCAACACGGTTTCGATCCTGCTCAATGCCACGACAACGGTGGGCGGCACAGTAGCTTTCGCCGCACAACAGACGTTTGATGGCGGCAATCCATATGCGGTGACCACAGCGGATATCAATGGCGACGGCAAACCCGACGTGATCGTCGCGGTGCCGGGCAACAGCACTGCAGCCGTGCTGTTGAATACCAGCGGATCAGGCGGACTCAATTTCGCCAGTCCGATGTATCTGTCGGTCGGCAGCTCGCCTACGGCAATCGCAACCACCGATGCCAACAGCGATGGTCGTGTGGATATCGTCAGCGCCAACGGCAACGGCAACTCGCTGTCGATCCTGCTCAATTCGCAAATTCTGACGAACCTCGTCGGCAGTCCCGCCACCGGCACGATCGTGCACGATCTGACCGTGACGTCATCCGCGGATGCGAACGGCAGCATCAGTCCACCCAGCGCGCAAACCGTGGCGTACGGCACGACGCTGATCTACACCCTCATGCCGGACGCGGGCTACACAGGCAATGTCGGCGGCAGCTGTGGCGGCACGTTGATCGGCACCCAATACACGACCAATCCCATCACTGCGGACTGCACGGTCGTGGCGCAGTTCACGCACAACAACGTGCTCGTCACGCCGAGTGCCGGCGAGCACGGCAGCATCACGCCGGATACGCAGCAGTCGATTGGCTACGGCGCGACGACGAGTTTCATGCTGTCGCCGGACAGCGGATTCATCGCCATCGTCGCGGGCAGCTGCGGTGGAACACTGGTCGATTCGACCTACACCACCAACGCGATCACCGCGGATTGCACGGTGGCGGTGACATTCTCGGATCGCATCTTCGCCGACGGATTCGAGCAGCCGTGATGGACGTCGATCACGCACCTTGGCGCGCGTGATTCATCCCGGCGCGGCACGCCCGATCGTGCCGCGCCGGAACACGCCGGACATCGCGATCAGTGCAAGGCCTGGAGCGCGGCGAGGTCCTCCATTACCTGCGGATGCGTATCGCTGCCGAACACCTTGCGGTCGATGCCCAGCGCCCGTTGCCACGAAACACGTGCGGCGTCGGGTTTCTTGAGGGCGCTCCATGCGCGTGCGCGCGTGCGCAGCAACTCGGCCATATCGGGATGATCGGCGCCGACCTTTTTCACGAGCGGCGCTTCGATCTGTTCCAGCCGCTGCAGCGCCGAGGCCGGCGCGCCGCTGGCCACCTCGAAGTTGGCGTAGTTCGTGGCAAAATGCAGAGTGATGATGTCGGAGTCGCCATACACGACACGCGCGCGATCCAGCGCATAGCGGTAATACTGCCCGCTCTCGTCGAGCTTGCCGCCGAGGCGCAATGCGCTGGCGAGCAAGGACGCAAAATTCATGGTCCTCCAGTTTTGCTCGCCGACGCGTTTTTGCGCGAGCGGCAACAAGGTGCGGAACAAGGCTTCGGCATCGGCAAAACGTTGTTGGCGCAGATACAGGATCGCCAGGCTGTTCTGCACGGCGAAAGTTTTTGAATGCGCATCGCCGTACACGCTGCTTAATTTTTTTGCGAGAATCTTGAACGTCGTCTCGGCGGCCGCAAAATCGCCGAGCTCGGCCCGCGCAACGGCCAGGGTTCTCTGATTGGCGAGCGTGAGCGGATCGTTCTCCCCGAGCAGCCGTTCGAGGCGCAACTGCAGCTCGTCGCCTTCTTTCAGCACACGCCGATAGTCGCCATTGTTTTCCCATTGGAAAACCAGGCTCTGATTGCTTTCCAGCGTATCGTGATCGTCCGGGCCGAAGGCGGCGAGTCGCTCCAGATAGATCTGTTCGTAGTCCTTGGTCGCGTCGCTGTTCTCGCGTCTGGCGCCGTAGGTATCGGCGATTTTCTCGCGCAAGCTCAGGCGCTCGCGCACATTTTGCGCGGGCGACAAAGCCAGCGCGTCCTGCAGGTATTTGCGCGCCTTTTCATATTCGCCGAGCTGGTAATAGGTATTGCCGATGACGCTGTCGATCTGGCTCAGCACCAGCGGCTCTTTCGCCAGTTCCGTTTGCGCCTTGAGCGCCGCCTGGTCGAGTATTTCGTGCAGCAGGGTCTTGTCCAGATCGCGTGCGCGATCGGGATCGACCGCACCGAGCAATGTGCCGAGAAAATCCGCCGTGCGTGTGGCGCGTGCGGCCGCCACTTCGGCGCGCGCGCGTTGCTGACGCGCATCCTGCAAACTCAACACGGTACTGAGCAGCCCGCCGAGCAAGGCGACCACGGCAGCCGCAGCCAGTGTCAATACGAGCGCATTGCGACGCAGGTAACAACGCATGCGATAGAGCCGATTCGCGCCCATCGCCACCACCGGCAAATTATCCAGATAACGCCGCAGATCGTCGGCGAAGGCGCTGGCGCTGATGTAACGCTGCGCCGGATTTTCCGCCATGGCGCGGTGTACGATCGCAAGCAACGCGGCCGGAGTATCCGCACGTAATGGCGGCGCCACGCGCATCGGCATGTCCGCATCGATCGCGGTGAGCGTGGCGACGGCAGGCAGTTCCGCGATAGCGTTCGCCTGCGCTTGCACGCCACGCCGCAACAGATCCTGCAGCACGCGCCCCAGGCCATAAATATCGGTCGCGGTCGACAGGCTCGCGCCCGCACGCTGCTCGGGGCTCGCGTAACCCGGCGTATAGGCCTTGGTGTTTTGCGCGCCCTCCGTCTGTGCGACATCGGCGACGACACCGTCCTGCAGATAATTCGCAATGCCGAAGTCCAGCAACAGCGGTCGACCTTCGGCATTCACCAGAATATTGCTCGGCTTGAGATCGCAATGCACGACCAAACGCTGATGCGCAAAACTCAGCCCGTCGCTGACGCCGAGCATGAGTCGGATGATGGCCTCTATCGACAACTGATTCTCGCGGCAGTACTGATCGACAGGCTGGCCTTCGACGTATTCGAGCACCAGATACGGTTGTCCGAGCGGCGTCGCGCCGCCATCCAGCAGACGTGCGATATTCGGATGCGCCAGGGTCGCGAGGATTTGCCGCTCCTGCGCCAGACGTTCGAGTGCGGCAGTGTTCGGAATGCCGCGCAATACCTTGATCGCGGCGATCTGCTCGAAGTGGCCGTCGTTGCGTTGTGCGCGGAACACGGTGCCCATGCCGCCGTGGCCGATTTCATCGACCAGCGTCCATACGCCGAGGCGATCGCCGACCTTGAGCTCATCGCCCGCCACATGCGCGAGCGCCTGCAGCACCGGCTGCGCGAATCGCGCCTGATCGATCGCGGTCTGATCGAGCAACGCCTGTACCTCGGCAATCACTTCCGGGGCATCGCTCAGCGTGCGCAAATATTCGCTGCGCGCCGGTTCGGCCAGATCACACACGTCGGCAAACAACGCCTTCACCCGCGCAAACGTCTCTAGCTGCATTTGTCGCCTCCCCGATATGATCCGCAGTTTGCCCGATCGCCCCGTTGTACGCACATGTCGCGCCGACGCATGGCGCGAACAGGCGCCGGCATCTGCTTATCCCGTCCTCGCTCGTGCTGCACGCTCGACGACGGCATCGCTGAGCGTGCATGCGGACCAAAAAATAATTCTCCGCCGCTCTGACAGTTCGCTCCACGAAAATACGAATGCATGAATACGAGGCTGATTCCAGCTCGATCTCTCTCTGGGGCGGTCATGTACGTCAAACACTTCTTTTCCGACATTCTTGCCACACGTTCGATGGCTCATGCAGCACCGCCACAAAACGCAGCACCCGATCGCATGCATGCCGCGCGAGCGCGTATCCCGCAGCGCATTTTGCGGCACGCGCTTGCACGCTGTTGCCTGCTGCCGATCATCGTGATGTGCCTGGCAATGTCGGCGCATGCCGCGCCGTTTGCGTATATCCCCAAGGGCGGAGCTCTCAAAGTGGCGGTCCTTGATCTCGCCAACAATACGGTCGTGACCAATATCAGCGTGCCGCTGACTCCGATCGGCATCGCCACCAGCCCGGATGGCATGCGCGCTTATGTGATCTGCCAGAATGCCAAGCTGGTGTCGGTGATCGACACAACGAGCAACACCGTGATCGGCAGCATCACCGTCGGCAACGGGCCGTGGAGTGCCGTGGTTTCGCCCGACAACACACGTCTGTACGTTACCAACACCAACGACAACACCATCTCGGCCATCGATACGACGAGCAACAGCGTCATCGCCACCCTCTCGGTTGGAACCGGCCTCGGCGCCAGCCCGACCGGCATCACGATCACACCGGATGGCTCGCACTTGTACGTCGCCGCCAGCAACGGCATCTCGGTCATCGATACCGCCAGCAATACCGTGACAACCACGATCGCGCTGATCGGCGGCCTTCCGAACGGCATCGCCATGAGTCCGGATGGCACTCGCACATACGCGGCGCTGGCCGGCGGCAACGGCGTCGCCGTCATCAACAATGCCACCAACACCCTGGTGCAAACGGTTGCGCTCGGCAGCGGTACGAATCCGAACGGCATCGTCGTCAGCCCTGACAACACCAAGGTTTACGCCAGCGCGCTGAACGGTAAAACCGTATCGGTCATCGATGTCGCCAGCCTTGCCGTCACGGCGACCGTGCCGGTCGGCACGCGTCTTTATGGCATCGATGTCGCCGCGGACGGCAAACATGTCTACACCGTCAACTTCGACAGCCCGCCCACCGTGAACGTGATCGACACGAGCACCAATACGCTGAGCGCAAGCATCGCACTCGGAGACAGCGGCCGCACCTGGGCGATCGGTCGTTTCATCGCGCCGACGTCCATGCTGAGCGTGCCTGACGCACCGCAACTCACCTGCGCGACGGCGGGCAATGCGCAGGCGACCTTGACCTTCACCGCGCCGACATCCAACGGCGGCACAGCAATCACCGGCTACGTCGGCCATTGCGGCGCGATCACTGCCACGGGCACGGCACCTCCCATCGTCGTCGGCGGTCTGACCAACGGCGTTTCCTATAGCTGCTACGTGACCGCCACCAATGCCATCGGCAATTCGGCGCCCTCGGCGAGTTTGAACGTCACGCCGGTCACCACGCCCGATCCTCCGACCATCACCGGCATCAGTGCGGGCAATGCCTCAGTGACCGTGGGCTTCTCGCCGCCGGCCAATAACGGCGGTTCCACGATCACGGGATATGTCGCGACATGCGGCTCGCAAAGTGTCAGCGGAATCGCCTCGCCGCTGGTGGTTGCGGGACTGGACAATGGCGTGGCGGTGACGTGTACGATCATCGCAAGCAACGCCATCGGCAACAGCGTGCCATCCGCACCATCCGGCAGCGTGACGCCCGCAACCGTTCCGGATGCGCCGATGATCACCGCAGCCGCATCGGGAGATGGGCAGACCGTCATCAGCTTCGATGCCCCCGCGCAGAACGGCGGCGGGGCGATTCTCGGTTATAGCGCGAATTGCACGCCCGGCATGCATTCCGCAAGCGGCGCAAACTCGCCGCTGACAGTGACCGGCCAGAGCAACGGCGTCACCTATTCGTGCACCACGACAGCAACCAACCTGGTCGGCGCGAGTGCGGCGTCCGGCAGCCTCCAGGTCACGCCACTCGCGCCGGCCGATCTGTCGATCAGCGTCAGCCATGGCAGCGATTTTGTGGCGGGCGGAATGCCCACGGTCTACACCATCGTGGTCAGCAATATCGGCCCGAGCGCAGTATCCGGCGCACATGTCGCGGATACGCTGGATGCCGACTTCAGCCTCGCGACCTGGACCTGCGACAGCACCAACGGCGGTGTGTGTCCTTCCGGCAGCGGCAGCGGAGAAATCGACACGCTGGTCGATCTTCCGATCGGCGCCAGCGTGACGTTGTTGTGGACGGCGACGATCGCGGCACTGCCCGAATCTCCCGTCAGCAATATGGCGACGATAACCGTGCCGAACACGTTCAACGACACCGATCCCGGCAACAACATCGCCACCGACGGTCCCGACGTGCGCGGCATTTTCCGCGACGGTTTTGACTGAAGCGGCCTACCTGACGATTTGCCTTGGCCCCGCTGCATTCGCTGCGACAGCAACGAATGCACACGCATCATGTCGCCGGTTTGCGCGGGTCGACAGCGGCGTCATGCTCACGTCGACGACGCTACGTGAGCTGCGGCCGCGCGCACCGGCTCATGCCACAACCACGCGCGGCCAGCACAACAGCGATACACGCAGGCCATGCGCGGCATCGTCGAACTCCAGCGTGAATCCGTGCAGGCGCACGATCGCGGCGACCAGGCTCAAGCCCAATCCCGAGCCGGGTGTCTGGCGGCTGCGTTCGCTGCGATAGAAGCGCTGCAGCACGACGTCGCGTTCATCCGCGGCGATGCCCGGGCCGCTATCGCTGATTTCGATTTTCGGGCCGGCCTCGGTCTGCGCGAGATGCAGGACGATGCGGCCATCGCGCGGCGTGAACTTGATCGCGTTGTCGACGAGATTGCTGAGCGCTTCGAACAATAATTCGGCGTCACCGTGCACGCTTGTCACCGCCTCGGCGGTCATGCTTACGGCGATGTTTTTTTCGTCGGCGAGCGGCTCGTAAAGATCGACGATCTGGCGCATCACCGGACCGAGATCGACTTGCGTGAAGGCCGCACGACGCTGCCTGTCCTCGATTTCCGCAATGCGCTGCAGCGCGCGAAAACGTGCGAGCAACGCATCGGTTTCAGCGATCGCCTGTTGCAGCATCGGTCGATGTTCATCGCTCGGATCGGCACCCTGCTGCGCGCGATACAGCAGCGCACGCAAGCGCGTCAGCGGCGTGCGCAGGTCGTGCGCGATACTGTCGCAAACGCCTTTGACTTCCCCCATCAATCGCTCGATCTGCTCGAGCATCGAATTGACGACGCGAACGAGGCGATCGACATCGTCATTCGTTCCGCGCGA
>JANXUW010000706.1 GCA_025351985.1 Pseudolysobacter sp. | reverse complement strand
ACACCTACGACAGCTTGGGCAACCTGCTGACGCAGAAGCGCGGCACCGCCAACAGCGCCAGCAACACCGAAACCTACAGCTACGATGCCTTGCAGCGATTGACCAGCGCCTCGCGCAGCGGCGGCACGGTCAACTACGGCTACAGCCCGGCGGGCAACCTGCGCTACAAGGACGACTACAGCACCAAGCCTGCGGCGGCGCCGTGGGCGTACCAGTACGGCACGCAGGTAGGTTCCAGTAGCGGGGCGTGCGGCCCGCACGGGGCGATGAGCGTTGCGCTGGCGGGCGGTGGCACGGCCAGCTACCAGTGCGATGCGATCGGCAATGTGATCGGCGGCAGCACGCTGAGCGCGACGTATGATGCGGACAATCACCCGCGCACGGTCACGCGCAGCGGCATCGGCAGCACGGGCTGGGCGTACGGCGCCGATGGCGAGCGCGATTACGAAAGCAGCAGCGAAGGTGCACGTTACTTCGGTGCAAGCGGTTACGAGCAAGTGGGTAACAAGCAGATCCACGAACTCGGCCCGATCATCCTCACGAGCACGGGCGGCACGATCACGGGCATCACGATCGCGCTGCGCGACCGGCTCGGCTCGACCATCGATACCATCGACAACGGCGCGGCAACGATCGCCAACGCGCGCACCTACGACGCGTTCGGCGCGGTACGCGACGGCAACATGAGCACCCGCACGGGCGGCACGTTGAACCTGGGCGACACCAAGCACGGCTTCACGCAGCACGAGCACGCGGACGACGTGCGGCTGATCCACATGGGCGGACGCATCTACGACTACACGCTGGGGCGCTTCCTCAATGTCGATCCGATAATCCAGAGTCCGCTCAGCAGTCAGAGCCTGAATCCGTATTCCTACATCGGCAACAATCCGCTCAGTGGCACCGATCCGACCGGGTATGAATCAGAAACCGTTGATACTCGATCAATCTGTTTCCCGTCGCCGGGTTCATGTGGCGTGATTTCGGGCACGGATGCGGTATCGGCATACAAGTCGATGTTGGGCAGCAACACAGGCGGTAGCGGTCACGTAACGCAGAGCACGCAAACGCAAGGAAGTGCGAACACTTCGGGTAGCGAGCTAGGTAAGATGAGTAGCTCCGGTACGCAACCGGCTCCGGGTACGCCAGCGAAGGACGCGCCGAAGAAGGATGTGCCAGCAACGGGGGAACAAACGTTCGATACAATTGAAGTCACCGCAAAAAAGCAGGGGGTATATCTCACGTTAGGGCAGGAAGCTGCGGTCAAAAAGATGCTCTACAGCCAAATTCAGGGCTGGGATCACGCGAAAGAAACATGGTTCTTCTTGGATGATGAAGGGCATCTTTCCGGCAAAAGCCAGAGTGGATGTAATGGCACAGATAATTGTAAGGTCAGAAGTGACGAGTGGCCATGGGACGGTGCAGTATTCGGGCACACCCACATCTCAGAGAGTGGGGCCCAAACTGGCCTCCAAACTCCTGCTCAACAAGCAGACGCTCTATCGAGGGATATGCCGGGACCGCATGATGATCGACCTCTAAGTTTGAGAGCACCTTTAGCTAGTATAATTCTGACTCCCGGCGGCGAAAAATATGTAATTGAAGGAACTAGCAGTGCGCCGGAAGTTCGGTATTTGGGCGGGGGTAATTCCAAGTTGGGCACTTATGCGGCGGAACATTGGCGATCCGGTATTGTCGGTCTTCAAATGGCAAAAGACTATCAAAAGTTTAATAAGGAAAATCCATGAGCATGAACTATTTTTTTTTAAAAATCGTGGGCTTATTTCTGTTGGCGTCTGCTGGTGCATCTGCCAAAACTACTACTACTGATTTCGATCTCGTTTTTAATAATCCCGGATCATATGAGGACAAGTGGCTTACAGTTCGGGGATTTATTCGGAATGATGGCCGGGGACATCAATATCTTTTTCGGTCATCACGTGACGCAAGAGAAAAGAGTGATAAAAATTCAATCGATCTCATTGCCGTTATTCCTGGTCGCGAAAAAGCAGCGAATCCTCTGATCGATATGGCGTGCGCTGATATCTATGGTCAGTTCAATTCGTATGGAGAGCACGGCGTGATTCCGATGGGCTATATGGCTAGCGACGCAGGATTAATTACCGTAGCACGAGTCTCCGAGTGTCCTGCCGACAATTCCGCAAAAGACGCCCTGATTAAAACGCCCTGAAACGCCAGGGTCAGGTCTCAATACTGTTAGTTTGACTACTTTCCACTATCGATGCATTTGCGAACGAATCGAAAGTCGGCTATCAAGCCTTGACCAGAAGTAACGCGCTTCAAATCCAAAAAGATGTGTGGTTGATTCAAAATAATCCGCGTATTGAAGGGGGGGCATGGCACTTCTTCGAGAGTCCAGTGACGGGCCGCAGCGGTCCCTCGGTGCCGTTGCGTAACGCATTGGAACAAGCCGGCATTAACGTGATCGAGCATTGACCATGACCTACCCTATTATCCAACCACCGTTCACACTCAAGTTTTGTGAGATGTCTAAGAGCGAACTGCGGGACTATTTCGTCTGGTTCATGGACGTGATGCCGGGCCGGATCAAGATGCTTGAAGATGCTGTGAGTGCGATACCGGGCTTCGAGAGTTGGCGTGCAGACTTCAACCCCGATTCGCTCGATGCGCTTGGCGAGTGGTTCGCCGACCAGGTCGCCACGCGCGAGCGCACAGCTGAGGAAATGAGCGAGATCAAAGCGAAAATGACGATGGACCTTCCTATCGAGTCTCGAGAACTGACGAACCGGACGTACTCGTTGGCAATGGATATCGGGATGTATCTGGGAGAGATGATGCGTAAGACACATCCAAGTCTGCGTTGGGATCAGTATTTGAAAAATAAGCGCGATGCGGATTACGGTCAGGTCTCTATTAACGGCACAGGTGTAGTGTCGATGAATGTTGTTAGCTTCCTTATCGGTATAGCTGGCAGCATTCATCGCAAGAAAAAAACAGGGCGAGCGTTGCGGCAGACATATGACATATGGTCAGGGCCCGCGTCTGTTTGTTCGTTCCGAAATCGAAGGGGTGAAATCGAAGGGGTCAGGTTCGATTGATTCAGAATCGATGTGGTCAGTGTGATTGATTTGCAGCAATGTATACAAAGCAACATCTGGCCTCGCGCCGGACTTTGTATTTTTATTGCGAATAACGACCGCCCTAATCCGCAACAACATTTGCCGGGTCAGCCAGCTCCAGCGAGCGCAGCAGTACACCGGCCTGAGTGCGATTACGCACGCCGAGTTTCTCGAAGATCGCGGTCATGTGCGCCTTGACCGTACGCTCCTGAATGCCGAGGCTGTCGGCGATCTGTTTGTTGAGGCGGCCTTCGCTGACCCGGTTCAGCACGCGCAATTGCTGCGCGCTTAGCGACGCGACTTTTTTGGCGAGTGCGGCATCGGTCGCTGACATCGACGCCGCATTCACCGCATCACGCAAGCTCGGCGGCACATAATTCTCGCAGTTCAGCACGGCGCGCAAGGCGGCCTGCAGATCGCGCATATCCGCACGTTTCGGAATAAACCCTGCCGCGCCATACGCGAGTGCGCGGCTGATCGTGCGCGCATCGTCGTGCGCGGAAATCAT
>JANXUW010000661.1 GCA_025351985.1 Pseudolysobacter sp. | reverse complement strand
TTCCCCGTCTTATCCTCGCCGCTGTACAGACGCCACCACTACCTTACAAGCTCGCAACGATGGATGCGTGATGTGGGGAATCAGGAAGCTGGTTACCGTTGGCATCGAAGCGCCGCAACATGCATATTCGACTGAATACGTTGACAGTTTCGATATCCGTACTGACCACTCCGCCGTCAGGCATCGCGGTGAGCTTGAAAGACTGGGCATCTTGCATGCTTGGGTAGCGCAGGAACTTCACCGAACCGTCGACGTTGTAGCGCACCAGTGCCGCCAGAGTATTGGACGTCCCCAATGCCCAGAAGCCATCGCTGGTCTGCGGTGTAACCCAAACGGGCGAGAAATCGGCAGGCAAAAGACTGTCCGCAATAATTCTTTGATCCGCCGAACCCAACAACGGCAGAAAAAAGAAAGGGAGAGTCAAAATTGACTTCAGCATCTGGAATTCCTGAAAGATATTTTATTGAAAAATTTTACGACTGAATAAAGCCAATGAGCTATTTTAGCCTAAGTTCGCCAGGCTCGTTCTTTTCGGCGCGATAGACGATTGGAGTCAATGCTGGTCAGAACTGGTTATCGTTTAGAGCAACGTTTGTATCGCACCGAGATCGCGCTCGGCCGGCCGCATTGCGCGGTATGCTGGAAACGATTTCAATCCAGCCGCTTGCGCGTACGCAATACCGCGATCGTCAGCACGACCACGCAGAATGCCGCGAGCGCGGCGAGTTCGTGCCACAGATCACGCAACGTCGCCGCGCGCAGCATGATGCCGCGGATCAGGCGGATGAAATGCGTCATCGGAAAAATTTCCGCGAGCCATTGCGCCGGCCACGGCATGCCGGCGAACGGGAACATGAAACCCGACAATAAAATCTGCGGCAGGAACGTGAACATCGCCAGTTGCATCGCCTGGAATTGCGTCTTGGCCAAGGTCGAGAGAAACACGCCGAGCGACAACGACGCAATGATGAACGCCAGCGCCGCGCCGTAGACATCGAGCAGCGAGCCGTTGATCGGCACCTTGAAAATCAGCACGCCGAGCGTAAGCACCACGGTCACCTGCAACAGGCCGATGCCGATGAACGGCAGCACCTTGCCGAGTGTGAGTTCCGCCGGTGATACCGGCGTGGCGATGAGGAATTCGAGATTGCCACGCTCGCGTTCGCGCACGATCGCCATCGCCGTGAACAACACCATCGTCATCGTCAGGATTACGCCGATCAGTCCGGGCACGGTATTGATCGGCGCACGCCGCTCGGGATTGTAGAAGTTCACAATTTCCACATTGTTTACTTGTACACCTGGCGCCGGTTTGAGCAACGATGCCAGCGGCAACGCCGCAAGCTGGCGCGCCGCCTGCTGCACGATCTGGTCCGAACCGTCGACCACGATCTGCAATGCGGCGCGATCCTGCTCGATCAAACGCCGTTCGAAATCCGGCGGAATCACCAGCGCCGCGCTGATGCGGCCCTCGCGCAACAGGGTGTCGATTTCCTGCGGCGCATGCAGCCGGTATTTGAAATCCATCACGCCGGTCTGGCCGAGCGTGACGACGAGTTCGCGCGATTGCCAGGTCTGCGCCTGATCCAGCACGGCGGCATCGAGATGGCGGATATCCATGTTGATGGCGTAGCCGAACACCAGCAATTGCATGGTCGGAATGCCGACGATCATCGCGAACGTGAGTCGATCGCGGCGCAACTGGCGCAGCTCTTTTATGACGATGGAAAACAACCGGCGCAGGTTCATTTTGCTTTCTCCGGCGCACTGGTTGCCACTGATGAGTGACGGGTCGCGGCGACAAAAACGTCTTCGAGATTCGCCGTGGTCGGCTCCACTTTCGCCTCGATGCCGGCTTCGCGCAGATGCGCCGCGATACGTACGCGTTGCGCGTCGCCACCGTCGGCCAGCACACGCAGGCTTGCGCCGATCTGCGCCATCGCGGTGATGCCGCGGAAACCGGTCAACACCTTCTGCGCGCCGCGCGGCACATCGCATTCCACCAGCAGCGCCTGACCCGGCAAAGCCTGCGCCAATTCGCGTGGCGCGCCATCCGCGACCAGGCGTCCGTGATCGAGAATCGCGAGGCGATGACAGCGTTCGGCCTCGTCCATGTAATGCGTCGAAACCAGAATCGTGGTGCCGGCATCGACCAGCGCGAACAGCGAATCCCAGAACTCCCGCCGCGACTGCGGATCGACCGCGCTGGTCGGCTCATCCAGCAGCAACAGCTCAGGTTTGTGCAGCACCGCGGCGGCCAGCCCGAGGCGTTGTTTCTGTCCGCCCGACAAGGTGCCGGCAAGTTGCCCGCGCAGTTCTTCAAGCCAATATACCTTTAGCAACTCGGCGATGCGTGTGCGTGCGTTCGCGCGCGTGAGCTCGTGCACGGCGGCGACGAAATCGAGATTCTCGAACACGGTCAGATCGTCGTACAGCGAAAATTTCTGCGTCATGTAGCCGATGCGACGCTTGAGCGCTTCGGCCTGTTGCGGAATCTTGTAACCAAGCACTTCGATGTCGCCGGAACTCGGCAGCAACAGGCCGCACAACATGCGGATCGTGGTGGATTTGCCCGAACCGTTCGGGCCGAGGAAACCGTACACCTGCGCGCGCTCGACGGTCAGGTCGAGATTGTCGACCGCGATGACATCGCCGAAGCGTCGCGTCAGGCCGCGCGCGACGATGGCGGTTTTTGTATCAGTGTTTGGCATGGTCGAGCAACTGCGCCTGGCACGGCACGCCGGCCGGCAAGCGGCTGGCATCGGCGCCATCGAGCACGAGTTCGGCGCGATAGGTCAGGCGGCTCGCGTCTTCGCCGGTCAGCGCGTAATACGGCGTGAAACTCGCATCGCTGCGAATGCGCGCCAGCGTTGCAGTGAACGCGTGCGCGGCGCCATCCACCTGCACGTTGAAGCGTGCGCCGGGCTGCAGTTGCGCGCGGCGCGGCTCCGGCACAAACACGCGCGCGTACGGCGCGTCGCCCACCAGCAGACTCGCCACACTCGCGCCTGCCGGCGGATGATCACCGAGCTTGAACGGCAGCGCATCGATGCGCCCGGCGCGCGGCGCGTGCACGTTCAGGCGTTGCAGGGTGATTTGCTGTTGCGCGAGATTCGCCTGCGCTTGCGCGAGCGCAGCCTCGCCCTGCGCGAGGTCTTCGCTGCGCGTGCCGTGCAGCAACTCGGCGAGATTCGCCCGCGCCACGTTCGTATCGGCGTTCGCCTGACGCAATCCAGTTTCGGCATTGTCGAGATCGACCTGACTGTTCAAACCCTTCTTGCGGATATCGGCGGCCCGATCGCGCACGAGTTTGGCGTTCGCCGCGGTCGTCAGCGTGCGCGCCAACGCAGCGCGCGAGGCATCGATGGTTTCCGCGCGTGCGCCGTGACGTAATTCGTCGAGCGCGGCGCTCAGGCGTTGCACGTCCGCCTGTATTCCATCCGCCTGCGCCTGGGTGCGACGCGGATCGAGGATCAGAAGCAGCTGATCGGCCTCGACGTGATCGCCTTCAGCGACGAGGATTTGCGTGATCGGTTCCGATATTTCCGCAGGCACAGCGATGCGATCCCATTCGAGTGTGCCGATCAGCGACGACGGGCCAGGATCACGCGTACACGCGCTGACCAGCAAGATCGGCAGCGCGCAAAGCCATCCAAATCTAATTCGATTTCGCACGTTTCTTCTCCAGTATTCCGCGCACCAGAACCAACGTATGCGCGATCAGGTTTTCCGCATCGATCTGTTTCGCCGAGCTCTTGAACACACTGCGCCAGATCGGCGCCGTCGCAAACGGAAATACCGCCAGACTCACCAGCGAAAGACTCAGCAAGCGCGGATCGAGATCGGCACGGATTTCACCCAGCGCCTGCGCCTGTTCGATCAGCCCGAGCAGGCCTTTGGCAATTGTGCCGCTGAACTGCTTGATGATGCGCTCGCGCAAGACGCCGCCCTCGCTGAGCACTTCGCGCACCATCAATCGCGGCAACCACGGATGTGCCGCGATGTTGCGCATATGCCCTTCGAGAAAAGCCAGCAGCACGGCGCGCGGGCTTTTTGCCGGCATTCGCAACGGCGCCGTCGAGATGGCGATGAATGGCGCGATGCGCTGATCCAGCAAGGCTTCGACCATGCTGTCCTTGCTGCCGAAATAATAGTGCAGCAGCGCCGGCGTGACGCCGGCCTGCGTGGCGATGGCACGCAACGTGGTCGCGATCACGCCGCGTTCGACGAACAGCGCGATGGCCGCATCAAGCACCTGCTCGCGCATATCGCCGTTGCTGGCTTGGGTCGGACGGCCGGGGCGGCGCGGTTTGCGTGACTGTGCAGGCTTGACCATGCGGAAAATTGTAATTAATCATTTAATTAATTTCAACGAGACGAATAAAGACGCTTCTGCGTGCGCGAAAACAAGAACAAGAAAAAATCCGTTGCCCCAGCGCAGGCCGATGTGCCGATGCGTTATCCAATGCATCAAGAACTGGATCCCAGCCTGCGCTGGGATGACGGCTTATTTCGTTGTCTTGCGTGCCGAACGTATTCAAAAAAATCTTGGCGCGCCGACAAAGCTTGGCGCGCCATCCGCAAAAACGTAAAAACACGCAAATGTGCTTTGTCCGCACTGCCCCGGGCGCGGCAGCTTGATATAGTCGCGCGATTGGGCAGATCAACGTTCTGCCCGCTACTGCCGGGAAGTATTGACCATGCCACGCATCTTGTTTGTCTGCCTTGTGTTGTCCACGTTATTGGGATTTGCCACGCCCGCATTCGCGCAGGACTAAAACAAGGACAAGGAAGCCGATGCCGCGCATGCCGATGGCAAACCGGATACGAAGAAAAAAGAGGATCCGATTCCAGCCGAAGGCAAAACCGAAACGCATCATTCGGTCAGCGTCGGCGGGCACTCGATCAACTACACCGCGAACGCCGGCACGCTGCTGATCCGCGACGACAAGAACAAGCCGATCGCGAGTGTTTTTTATGTCGCCTACACCGCCGACGGCAACAAGAATACGGCGAAACGACCGGTCACGTTTTTCTACAACGGCGGCCCAGGATCGTCGAGCGTGTGGTTGCACATGGGCTCGCTCGCACCGGTGCGCGTGACCACCGAAAGTCCGCAAGCGACCTCGCCCGCACCGTTTCATCTGATCGACAATGCCGATACCTTGCTCGACAAATCCGACCTGGTTTTCATCGACGCGATCGGCGCCGGTTTTTCGCGCCCGGTCGGTGAAGGCAAACCGAAGGATTTCTGGGGCGTCGATCAGGACGTGTCGGCCTTCGCCAAGGCAATCACGCGTTATGTCACGCTGAACAATCGTTGGGGCTCGCCGAAATTCCTGTTCGGCGAATCCTACGGCACGCCACGCTCGGCGGCGCTGGTTTATGTGTTGCAGAAGCAAGGCATGGCGATCAACGGTGTTGTCCTGCTTTCCTCGATATTGAACTACGGCTCGCGTTTTCCTGGTCTTGATCAGGTCTACACAAGTTTTCTGCCGAGCTATGCGGCGATCGCGTGGTATCACGACAAAGTCGCCAACAAGCCGGCCGCGATCGGGCCGTTTCTCGATGAAGTGCGGCGCTTCGCCACCGACGAATATGGCCCGGCGCTCGCACAAGGACACAATCTCAGCACTGCGCGCGCGGATGCAATAGCGCAAAAACTCAGCCAATACACCGGCCTGTCCGTGGCCTTCATCAAGGAGGCCAAGCTGCGCGTGAATCCGTCGCGTTTCCGCAAGGAATTGCTGCGTGGCCAGGGCCTGACCATGGGCCGCTACGACGCGCGCTTCGAAGGCGTCGATATCGATACTGCCGGCGAAAATCCGGAATACGATGCGTCCGACACCGGCATGGCCGGCGCGATGGTCGGCGCGTTCCACGACTATCTCGGCAACCAGCTCAAATACACCACCGAACTCGCGTATTTACCGACCAACGGCGAGATCGGCAAGGCATGGGATTGGCATCACAAGGCGCCCGACAGCGAACGCCCGTTATTGACTGCTTACACCGCTGGCGATCTCGGCCAGGCGATGCGCGAGAACCCGCATTTGAAGGTGCTTTCGGCGAACGGCTATTTCGATCTGGCGACGCCGTTTTTCTCGATCGAATACGATCTCGCGCACATGCAACTCGAAGCCAATCTGCGCCAGAATCTGAGCTTCACCTATTATCCGTCGGGGCACATGGTGTATCTCAACGTGGATGCGCTGAAGCAGTTCAAGATCGATCTGGCGAAGTTCTACGATTCCGCCATCGCGCAATAAATCAGTCGCCGCGGCGAGGTGGAAATCCGCCTCGCCGCGGCGCTGGTTTGCATCAGGCCGTCTGAGCGATTCCGATCGGACAAACCACGCCGGTGCCACCGATGCCGCAATAACCATTCGGATTCTTGGCGAGGTATTGCTGGTGATAATCCTCGGCGTAATAGAACGGCCCGGCCGGTTCGATTTCGGTGGTGATCGCGCCGTAACCGGAGCGATTCAACGCGGCCTGGAAATCATTGCGTGAGGCCTCGGCAGCGGCACGTTGCGCATCGTCATAGCAATAGATACCCGACCGATATTGCGTGCCGCGATCGTTGCCCTGCGCCATGCCCTGGGTCGGATCG
>JANXUW010000652.1 GCA_025351985.1 Pseudolysobacter sp. | reverse complement strand
GAATATATTTACCTCGACAATCTGCCGATTGCGGTGGTGAAGGCAGGTCAGTTGTACTACATCGAGACGGATCACTTGGGCACGCCGCGCGAGGTGATCCAGCCGGGCGCGACGACGGCGAGTGATACGGTAGTGTGGAAGTGGGATTTCTTCGGCAGTGCGTTTGGCGAGAATGCGCCGAGCCCGCAGACGATCACGTTCAATCTGCGGTATCCGGGCCAGTACTTCGATACCGAGACCGGGCTGAATTACAACTACTTTAGGGACTATGAGCCGGGCACGGGGCGGTATGTCGAAAGTGATCCGATTGGACTCAAGGGCGGAATTACCACCTATCAGTACGCATTAAGCATGCCATTTTCCTATATCGATCCTTTGGGGTTAGCCTACGGATATCCTGATTGCAGTCCGGATCAAAGAGCTCAGTGGTCGTATCCACCCAATGCCTTCAGCGGTGGAGGTGAGCCTATGAAGACTTGCGTTCCAAAACCCCATCCAGCACCCGAGCCATGCCCGAAATCATGCGAATTCAATTGTGAACTTGCTAATCACTACCAAACACGTGCGTGGAACTACGGCGGCATTGCCATTACAGTTATCGGCGGAATAGTCACACTTGTGCCTTTACCTGACCCAGTAACTAAATGGTGCGGCCCGGCCATGGTGGTGGCTGGTGCGGGGGTGAGCCTCAATGCACAACTTTCCCAGAACGGCGAAATCGAATGTAAGAAAAAATGTCACATTTGCACAGATAAATGAGGTGGAGAGAAATGACCTTAGCCTATCGCTTAGTACTAATGTTGTCAGGCGCAATTCTAGGCGCGACGATCGAGGCCGAATTGATGCGCGAAACGCCCGGAATCGAATATTTGTTCCGATTATTTCTCTTCGTTGTAATGTTTGGAGCATTGCTTGTTGATATGGTAATGACCCGAAACAAATCTGCACAAGCCAAGAATGAACTGAATCATCCATAGCGACGATTTGGTATCAATGGAAGAATCAATGGCAAATCAATGGGGTCAAAATCAATGGGGTCAGTGTCTGAGCTATCCCCACGTTTTTCATGCCGGGACGCCGAGTTGATCGAGCAGCTGCGGGGCGGGGTGGCGTAGGTGCTCGATGAGTTCGTGAATGGGGATACGCAGCCATCCGCGAAACAACGCTTCGCGGCCCAGACGCAGCAGCGAATACAAACGGCGCTTTGATCGTCGCGGCGCTAACCAGTGATCGATGCCCGCCACTTCGCAGGCCATGCCGACCAGCCAACTGGCAAACGCAGCCAGCGCGTGGATCAGCAACAGCACGTCGATACGCTTGCCCTTGCGCGTCAAGCTGTCTTCAAAGCCGTGCCCGTAACGATGCGATTTCAGATCGCGAAACGACAGCTCGATCTGCATGCGCCGCGTGTACAGCGTGACCAGTTGTCGTGCACTCAGATCGGCCAGTTCGGGCGAGGCGACCAACAACCACGGTTCGCGTTCGCGCGCGGCATTCTTGCGACTGCGCGAACTGCGTACCGGCGCGCCTTGCCGGGTGCAGTGCTTGCGTCCTTGCGCGGGCTTGCCATGCACGATCACGCGGCACGGCCACGGTTGCCGTTGCACGGTATCCATCAACCCCAGATCGCGCGGCGTGCTGCGCACCAAGGCGTAGAGCGCCTTGCACGGCAACCACTGATCGGGCGTATCTGGCGCCGAGATGGGCTTGACGAACGTGCGATGGCGAAGCCGCCCAACCCAGCCCCATCCCAGCGCCGCGACGGCACGAAACCACGGCGCACGGAAGCCCGCATCCGTCACCAGAATCGGACGACAGCCCGGCGGCAAGATCGCCTTGAGCTGATGCAGGAACGCCTGCTCTGCCTTCGGTGAGCCTTGCTGTCCACCAGGAAAAACCACGTCCAGAATCGTCAACGTGCGCCCTCCCACGGCCAGCGCAGCACGCAGTAAATGCCAGCTCTTGTCGTTCTTCAATTCCGACCAGTCGATGATGATCACCGGACGCGGCGTTCGCACCAGCCAGCGCGCCATGCCGGCGTAAAGGGGTTCGCGTTCGGCGTGCAAATGCGGGTTGCTGAGCAAGCGATCCAGCGCCTTGAGCGGCGCACGCACACGCTCGGCACCGGGCCAGGCGCGGGCCACATCGAACAAGGTCAAACGTCGCCCCGCGATCAGCGCATTGACCGCACCGAGGACGACAGACCGACGCAGTGCATGCATCGTCCCGAAGGCGGAATCAAGACATCTTTGCAATACTGCGCTGGCGTGCATGGCGAGCTCCTCCCGGTCTGGTAACCAAGAGGATCACCGCTCGTCATGTACGCGCGGTTTTTCACAGATTACACAACAACACTTTGTTCGCAAAGTATATTTTGTGGGGATAGCTCAGGGTCAGACTAGATTTATTCTGCTTCCGTCGCATACGGCTATGAAAATCGTCTGTTTTAGCAGAGCAGAAAACGCAGTGCATGACAGACGTAGCGGGGGTATGTTATCGGCGGAGATGGTCAGCATATCAAAGAGCGCACAGGGAGACGTTCATCTCATCTCGATCTTGAGCTTATCGAGATGATCACTCTATGACGTGACTGTGGATGGATTCGAGTCCGAATTTCAAACTGCCGAAGCAACAGCTCGCTTATTCATTGTCCGTAGACGTCCGCACGTCCAAAAGCTCACCGGCATCATCGACCGAAACGAAAACCTCGATCGGCCGGCAGCACACCGCGCAATCCTCGACATAACGCTGCGA
>JANXUW010000622.1 GCA_025351985.1 Pseudolysobacter sp. | reverse complement strand
CGGTATTTCTCGGCATTGCGGCACTTGCTCACGCTGCAAACCCGAATGAAACCGACGCCGCGCAACGCGCTTATGCCGCGGTGGATCCGTTCATCGGCACGGGCGGGGAAGGGCATACGTTTCCGGGGGCGGTAGTGCCGTTCGGCATGATCCAGCTCAGTCCGGACACGCAGCTGAAATCGCGCAAGGAAGGTTACGGCTGGGCTGCCGGATACCGCTACGACGACAATACGATCTTCGGTTTTTCGCACACCCATTTTTCCGGCACCGGGCATTCCGATCTCGGCGATGTACTGACCATGCCGATCAGCGGCGAGGTCAGGCTCGAACCCGGCGACGCTGCGCATCCGGGCAGCGGTTATCACTCTCAATTCAGCCATACCAACGAAAAGGCCGAACCGGGTTATTACGCGGTGACCTTGGCCGACTACGGCATCCGTGCCGAACTCACGGCCGGCGATCGCGTCGGTGTACACCGGTATACATTTCCACAAGGCAAACCGGCGCATGTGCTGGTCGACCTGCGTCCGAGCATGTACGACTATCCGGGCAAGGTCTCGTGGTCGCGTTTGCGCTTGCGCGCGGACGGCACGCTGACCGGTTTTTGTGAGACACGCGGCTGGGCGCCGGATCGACAGTTGTATTTCGCGATGCGTTTTTCGCAGGCCGCCAACGGCCACGCGCTGCACAATATCGAAGGCGAAATTCCGTACAAGGGTTTCGCCGGGCCGGCCGACAAGGAGCCGCGCCAGCGCGCGCAGGTCGAAGGTCGGGCGGTGGTCGGTGTCGTCGATTTTCCTGCGGCAACACGCGAGTTGATCGTCAAGGTTTCGATCTCGCCAGTCAGTGAGGAAAGTGCGATCGCCAATCTCGACAGCGAAATGCCGGGTTGGGATTTCGACGCGGTGCGCAGCGCCGCACGCGACGCATGGATAAAGGCGCTGGCCGCGTTCGATGTCGATGCACCGGCACCGATGCGCAAGAGTTTCTACACGGCCGTGTATCACGCGATGATGGCGCCAAGTTTGTTCATGGATGCCGACGGTCGTTATCGCGGTCCGGATAATGCCGTGCATCACGCCGACGGTTTTCGCAACTATTCAACGTTTTCGCTGTGGGATACGTATCGCGCGCTGCATCCGTTGCTGACGATCGTGCAGCCGGAGCAGCGCACCAACGACATCGTCAATTCCCTACTGGCGTCGCGTCGCGACAGCCCGAACGGCATCCTGCCGGTGTGGGCGTTTCATGGTCTGGAAACATGGTGCATGATCGGTTATCACGCCGTGCCGGTGATCGCGGATGCCTTCATGAAAGGTATCCGCGGTTACGATACCAAGGCCGCGCTCGATGCGATGGTGGCGAGCGCGAGCTACGCGCCGTATGGCGGTTTGGACGGCTATATGAAACTCGGCTATGTGCCGATCGACCAAGAAGGCGAGGCCGCGTCAAAAACGCTGGAATACGCCTTCGACGACTGGACCATCGCGCAAGTGGCGACCGTGCTTGGCAAGAAAGACATCGCCAGGTCTTTCGACAAGCGCGCCGGCAACTGGCGCAACGCCTACGATGAAAAAACCGGTTTCATGCGCGCACGCAAAACCGATGGCGTTTTCCGCGAGCCGTTCGACCCAAGCGCGAGCGGCTACGGCACCGATTACACCGAGGGCAACGCCTGGCAATATTCGTGGTACGTGCCGCAAGACACCGCGGGGCTGATCAAGGCGCACGGCGGCGACGCAAAACTGGTGGCCATGCTCGATCGCGTATTCGATGCGAAGATCGATCCGAAACTTTTCGCGCACATGGAAGACATCACCGGCCTGATCGGCTGGTACGCGCACGGCAATGAGCCGAGCCATCATGTCGCCTATCTGTACGCCTATGCCGGCCAGCCATGGCGCACGCAGGAACGGCTCAAGCAGATCATGGATACGCAATACGCAATACGCACCGCGCACCGATGGGCTTGCCGGCAATGACGACCTCGGCCAGATGTCGGCTTGGTTCGTGTTCACCGCGATGGGTTTTTATCCGGTCGCGCCGGCCAGCAATGAGTATGTGATCGGCCGGCCATTCGTCGATCGCGTGATACTGAATCTGCCGAACGGCAAGCATTTTGCGATCAGCGCGGATGGGTTGGATGAAACGCATCCCTACATCGGCGCGGTGACATTGAACGGCAAACCGCTACTGCGCAGCGTGATCCGGCATGAAGAGATCATGGCTGGCGGCGAGCTGCACTTCAGCATGCAGGCTTTGCCGAACAAGACCTGGGCAACCGGCAATAATCAGCGGCCGTATTCGATGAGCACGCGCTGAGCCTGGCAGCGAACCCGAGCCGAGGCAACGCATGATTCAGCATGATCTTGCGTTGCTCAAGCATGATCCTGTCGCGCCGATTCGGGGCATTTCAAGGCAGTGAATCTCTACACCGGGCAGGCAAGGTCGATCTGGTAACGCATTCGATGGGTGTAAGCATGTCGATGGCGGCGCTGGACTACTACAGCGACTGGGGCAATGTGCGGCGTTTCGTCAATATCGCCGGCGGCCTGCACGGACTGGATTCCTGCCTTTCGCGTAATAATAGCGGAACCATCATCGTTAATATGCTGACAACTGCGTGTGGCGATACCGCCTGCGCCGCCGGTTATTCCTATAGTCCGGTAAGATAAGCGGCCACCGATGGTCGCATCGCCATATCCGGCGAGGACACGACAGGCCTTGCCAGATGAGATGGGGTTCGGACTGACGGATGGAAAATTTGCCGGCCACCCCGTCTTTTGCGGGCCGAGCGGGACGTGATCGGTACGGCTACCGATCACATCCCGTTCGCATATGTCGTTGCCGCGTCGGTTAAACTGCTGGCAACTCCCGCAATCCATTGCTCATGACACTGCTCCGTTCACCCTTCGAAATTCCGGGTTATCGTTTTGTTCGACGCATCGGCCGTGGCGGCATGGCCAGCGTGTACCTTGCGTTGCAGGATTCGTTGAAACGCCCGGTCGCGATCAAGATTCTGAGCAGCGAACAAATTCCCGGCGAGAAAATGTCGGCGCGTTTCGAGCAGGAAGCACGCACCATCGCGCGGCTGGATCACCCGCATATCGTCAGCATCTACGATGTCGGGCGCGATAACGACGGTCAGCTGTTCTACACGATGCCGTATCTGCCGAACGGCGATCTGCGCGGGCAGGGAATCGGCCCGGATGAAAACCGCATCATAGATGTCATGCGAGCGCTCGCCAGCGCGCTGGGTTACGCGCACACGCAAGGTATCGTGCACCGTGACGTGAAGCCGGAAAACGTGTTGTTCGATGCGCTCAAACGGCCGCTGCTGGCGGATTTCGGCATCGCCTTCAGCACCAGTAGTCCGGATCGACTGACCCGCGAAGGCGCCACACTCGGATCTTCCGGTTACATGAGCCCCGAGCAGGCGATGGGGCGGCAGCTCGACGGACGTTCCGACCTGTATAGCCTCGGTGTGCTGTGTTACGAAATGCTGACCGGTGAGAAGCCGTTTCATCGCCCCGATTCGCTGTCGATGGCGCTTGCGCATCTGAACGAGCCGGTGCGTCGCCTACCGCCCGAGCGGCGGCATTGGCAATCCATCATCGACAAGACGTTGGCAAAGAATCCTGAGTCGCGTTATCAAAATGCAGAACAGTTGCTCGCCGCGCTGGATGACATGGATGACCGCCTGGCCTCGGGTTTGAGCACGGTCTGGAGCCGTTCTGTCGCCAGACTTTCTGCAGCGATATCGCCGCGTTATTTGCTTGCGCTCGGTGCAGTGGTATTGATCATGTTGCTGAGTGTAGCGGGATGGAAATGGTTGCCGCGGAACACGAAAATTTCGTCCACCCCGCAAGTTGCTGCAGCACAGAATCATGCCGATGCCTCGACAGGTGCTAGCGTCGCGACGAACAATCCGCAGGTCGATCGACTGCTCATCGAAGGCCAGAAGCTGATGGAGCGAGGGCAGGTGATCGCACCGGATGGCGAGAACGCTGCGGAGCGTTATCTGTCAGTGCTAAGAACTTATCCCGCAAACCGGGAAGCCACCGCCGCATTGCAAAAGATATTCAAGATCACGCTGGCGCAAAACATTCTGCTGTTCGATGGCAACGTCGCATCAGATCGCGCGACGAATACGGATTCGGGGCTCGCCATGCAGCCGGTTCGCGATACCGCAGCCACACAAAAGGCGGCGACACGTCGAAACACCGCCGCGAATTCTCGCAGCGCAAATTCAGTCGCAAAAAAACCCCAAATGCAAGCGGGTGAGCGACTACGTGATCCGGCAGGTCCCGAGCTGGTGTATGTACCAAAAGATCGGGCCGAGGCGGCGAATCAACAACCGGCATTGCCGGCGTTCGCGATCGCCACCACGGACGTAACCCGCGGCGAATATGCGGAATTCATGCGCACCTCGGGGCGTACCGCGAGCGAATGTCGCGCGCCGTTATCGCTGGTATCGCGCTTGCGTGATCTGTCGTGGCGTGAACCGGGATTTGCGCAGGAAGACAACCATCCGGCGGTGTGCGTGAGCTGGCGAGATGCGTTGGCGTATGCGCGCTGGTTATCGCAAAAAACCGGCCAGAATTATCGCTTGCCGACGCAACAGGAATGGTTGCATGTGGCACGCCAAGTCACCGCAACCGATGCGTGTTCATCCGGCAACGTGAGCGATCGTACGCGCGGCGGAATGGGTAGGCATTTCGATTGCAACGATGGATTCGCCTACACCTCGCCAGTCGGCAGTTTTCCGCCATCGCCGCCTGGCATTCTCGATCTCTCTGGCAATGTCAGCGTATGGATGGGCGATTGTGCAAATACGGACTGCAGCGATGTCTGGTTTCGCGGATTGTCGTGGCGCGATGGTCCGGGCGATTCCAACCTCGAACGTCGCGGCCATAGCGCTGCGAATATCGGTTACACCACGATCGGCTTGCGCGTCGTACGCAGCATGAACGAGTGATTTTGGCTTCTGATCTGTGCCTGACAAGTACGGAATGACGCAGAGCGGGGCGGGTAACGCGCTGCAGTCGTGCGGTTTCGCAAACTCTTGATGCGCTGTGAAAAGCTCGATCGCAGCTTTCTTGCACTCGTGCTTTTCGTTGCCATTATCGCTTTCAAAAAGTACAACCACGATCGATGCAATTTGCGGATAAGTTCTTAAACTATTTCACCGCGCGCAGCATCAGAACGTTTGCACTTTTGCGCTTGAGGGGAAATTTTTCGTGTCGAAAACTTTGTTGCGCTACGCCCCAGGATCGCTCGTTCTGTTGGCGTCGTTGGCTTCCGCCGAAATGTTGCCACCCAAGCACGTGGATTTCGATTCCGTGGTGCTGCATCAGCAACGCGGCATCGATGTATACCTGCCGCAGGAGTCGGAAAAGAGTCCGGCGCAGCGCTACGAGACACTGTACGTGCTCGATGGCAACTGGGACGCGAAGGTCGTGGCGCAGACGGTCGACTTCCTGCACAACGTCGGTTACCTGCCGCCGATCATCGTGATCGGTGTTCCGAACCATTTCGATGAGAACCACGTTGACAGCCGCGATCACGATCTCACCCCCACCGCGGTTGCAGGCCAGGCGCGCTCCGGCGGCGCGGCAGAGTTCCTCAGTTTTTTGAAGACGGAACTGGTGCCGTACGTAGACCAACACTATCCGACCAACCACATCAACCTGGTTCACGGTCATTCCTATGGCGGGCTGTTCCTCAACTATGTGCTGGCGACCGACCCTTCGGCATTTGGTGGCTACATCATTCTTGATCCGGCAATGTGGTGGGACGACCACAAGGCCGTGCAGCAACTCGCCGACAAATTGTCGGCGGTACCAACGAAAGGCACGGCGATTTTTGTCGCCGGGCGCGGCGGGCAAGCGTGGAGCGACATGGCCGTCGACCGGGTCCAGCAGGCATTCGAGCAGCACGCGCCGGAGCAGCTAGCGTGGAAGGTGATGCAGTATCCGAACGAAAGTCACGATTCGCTGAAATTCAAAGCGACATACGACGCCTTGCGTTTCCTGTTTGCCGGTTTCGCCGAGCATGGCGTTGGCGTAGATACGCCGTTCGGGATTGTCGCAAAGGGTTGGCCCGTGCCGCTCCAGGTCGACACAGATCGTTTTGATATTCGCTACACCGAAGATGGCTCCGAACCGGGTCGCGCGTCGCCGAAAATGACTCGCCTGATGGCGAGTGCCGATCCGACGCGACTGCGCCTTAGATCGATATCGTCACGCGGCGAGTTCGATCAGGATATTCCACTGCACCTGAGCTTCGGCGATGCGATTGCGCCAGACAAGAACGGCAAAACCGACGAGCCACGCGTGTTTTCTTATGCCTATTTCGAAGGCTCGGCGTGGCCGCGTTTGCGTGGCAAACCTTTCGCGCGAGGGCGCACGAAAGACGTCGACATGAATCATATCGACAAGCCGATATTCGCCGGTTCAATCGAGCACAACTACACGATTCCCGCCGACGGCTATTACCTGTTCGTGCTCGGCACGACGGACAAGGCGCGCCTCGTCGTCAACGGAAAAACGCTGCTGGATCTATCGGCCACCGATAAAATGATTGATCGCCCGTTCATCGTGCCGCTGCGTGCCGGCGTGTATGCGGTACGCCTGGAATTCCTGCACAAGAAAGGCGGCGAACTGAACTTCGAATTTCTTCGCTTCGATCCGACCGATGGATGGATGGTCCGGAAACGTCGAGTAAGAGGCGAGCACCACGCTGTGTCGAAACGCTCAAGGGCTGTCGGTGTGTCGACACCAAACGTTACGATCCGGCAGTGTTTCCGCTGTACGCACTAGGCATACGGCGACCTTGGACCCAAGTCAAAAGATCATTGATCCGGCTGTCCGTGGATCAGCATTCTGGCTGATTACGCGCACCGTCAACCCGTGTACGTCGAGAGATAAAACATTTTCTGTAATTTGACATAATATACATATGCGTCGTCAGAGGTACCTTTAGCGCCGTTGCGCCAGCCACAAAATATCTGGCCTAGGCATGCAACAACTTTGTACTATCTGGTACCTCTTGCTTGTTGCATTTGGATATGGCTTTCGTACTGTTGAATAATCAGCTGGTTCCCATTCACCTCCGAGGTGGAACGCTCGTTGATTCAGTGTTACCGAGGTATTGGGCAAATGTGTGGAAGATTGTTTCGCTGGCCCATCTGGCGGAATCTACGCAAATAGCAAAGCTTCGCTATGTTGAAGACTTGTATCAGCACGCCGATGAAGTGCTCGAAAAAAATAGCTTTGATGACGCACTTGCCGATCTCGATGAGGAAGCCATTGCGACCGCGCTTGAATCTTGGTTCGTTTCTATTCGCAATCAGGCGCAGGTCACGCGTGCCGATGAGCGCGAGTTCAAGTACGAAGTGCAACGGGGTTAAGTATACAATTCCACAATCTTCCCGTTATGCCGCTATGCCGCCATGGCGTGAAGCTCCTGCTTTTTCGTCTTCTCTGCGC
>JANXUW010000615.1 GCA_025351985.1 Pseudolysobacter sp. | reverse complement strand
ATCCAGCACGACATCCGGCGCGCTTGTGGAAAACATCATTCGTTGGGGCCTCGCGGATCGCGTTTGAGCAGTGGCGGAATTGTACCGGCTTGCCTTGGCGATAGTGGTTTTTGCTCGTCGGCCCTCAGCTCGTCATTCCAGCGAAGGCTGGAATCCATTTTGATCTTGCTCAACCAACACCAAGGTTTCGCCAGACAGACCAAAAATCAAAATGGATTCGTCCTTCGCTGGAATGACCCGATGACAGTCTGTTTACGGACTGTCGCTGAGCGTGAGTCTGCTCTCGAAACGACGCAGCGTGCCATCCAGCGGATCGACGAACTCCAGCCGCTGCGCGAGCAACTTGAGCGGCCGCGAATAATCATCCGGCGCGCGTTCGGCCATCTGCGGATAAAAATCGTCGTTGTGAATCGGCGCACCGAGAGCGGCCATGTGCACGCGCAATTGATGCTTTTTCCCGCTGATCGGAAACAGCGCGTAACGCCATTCGTCGCCAGCGCAATTGATGACCTCGATCCGTGTTTCGCTGTTCGGCAAACCGTCGACCTGCTGCATGCGCACGAACGGTTCGCCCGCGACCAGTCGCGATCGATGGACCAACGGAAACTGCCGCTCAGGCAATGGCGCGGCGATAGCTTCGTAGCGCTTGGCAATCTGCCGGTCGCGAAACAGCGCCTGATAATTCGCGCGAGACTGCGGGCTGGTGGAAAACAGCACCAGGCCAGCAGTGCCGCGATCGATGCGATGCAACGGCACGAGATGCGGATTATCGAATCTGCGTATGAGTCGCGCGAGCAAGGTCTCCTCGACATAACCGCCACTCGGTGTCACCGGCAAAAAATGCGGCTTGTCGGCGACCAGCAAATGTTCGTCGTGATGCAGGATCGATTCGACGAACGGAATGCGTATCTCATCCGCTATCTCGCGATAATAATGGATGCGCATTTCGGCGCGATACGGATATGCCGGATCGAGCGCGCGTCCTTGCGCATCGAGCACCCGGCCGCGTTGCATGCGACTGAGCCATTGTTCACGTGGAATCGCGGCGAAGTGCGCGCACAGACAATCGAGCACGGTGTTCCAATTGCCTGGTGGAAGTTGCAGCGTGCTGGCGGCGAGACCGTTGAATGTGGGCAATTGCATTGTCAGTCTGGCGCGCGAAAGAAGATATTTGAAGACCGCAGCGACTATACCTCAGCGACCGCATGCAATCTTTTCGCACAGGCACGGTCTGATGCAGGAATTGATCGCGATTCCGCGCAAGGCCAAGCACTCATGTCAGCACGCAAAATATTTCATCGGCTCACTTTTCTGCTGATCGTGTGTCTGGTGCCGAGTGGCGCCCTACCCGTTTTTGCCGCTGAAGTGCCGCCAGACAATGCGGAGTTTCTGCGTGGCGAAGGTATGCCTTACAACGCGTTTGATCGGTTACCGAAAACCGACATCGCGGTAATCGGTGCGGTATTGCATATCGGTTTTGCGCCAGGAGAAATCGCGCTGCCCAAAGCGACGGTAATCGCGTGGGTCGCGCACTCGGCCAAAGCCGTGACGACTTACTACGGACGTTTTCCGGTGGCCTCGGCGCGCATCCTGATCGTGCCGGTCGATGGCAAGGGCATGCGCGGCGGCACGACATGGGCGTATCGCGGCGCGGCGATCCGCATCGTGCTCGGTCGTGATTCGACCGAAGACGATCTCACGCGCGACTGGATGCTCGTGCATGAAATGGTGCATCTCGCGCTGCCCGATGTCGGCGAGCAACAGCGCTGGTTATCCGAAGGACTCGCGACCTACGTCGAACCGATCGCACGCGCGCAAGCCGGCGACCTGAGCGCTGCATCAATCTGGGGTGCCATGCTGCGCGACATGCACAAGGGTTTGCCGGCCGCTGGAGATCAAGGCCTCGACAATACTCACACCTGGGGTCGCACGTACTGGGGTGGCGCGATGTTCTGCCTGCTCGCCGATATCGAAATCCGCAAGCAGACCGGCAACCGCCTCGGCCTGCAGGATGCGATGCGCGGCGTGCTTGCCGCCGGTGGCAATCATGAATCCGACTGGCCGATCGAGCGCGTGCTCGCGACCGCCGACAAGGCGACCGGGTTTAGCGTGCTGAGCGATCTCTACGCAAAGATGAGCACACAGCCGATCACGCCCGACCTCGAAGAGTTGTGGCGTGATCTTGGCATCAAGCTTGTCGGCGATCAGGTTGCGTTCGACGACGCGCAGCCGCTGGCGCAGGCGCGCAAGGCGATGACTGAGGTGCATCCGTAACTTTGGGATGAAGTCTCAGACGCCCTTTTTATAGCAGCGTCTTCTCACTAAAGAATTGGTTCCATTGGCTGATGTCGTCGTTGTCACTGATGTCCCACACCCGAAGTTCCTCAGAAGAGCGCTGACGAAAAAAATAGCCAGTGATCCCGTCGTATCGTGACCATGCATCTGCCTCAAACTGAAGAACCTCACCTTCAGCAAAGTTGTCGCGCAATGCTTGGAAAGAACAAAGGACAACATAATAAGTGCCCACTGTGAATGGACATTTTCTCCAAGACCGAATAGCTGCAGACATGGCTGTCACCCGCGCTATTTACGCATCGACATCGGCAAATATTTCGGCGCCAGCGAACTGCTGCTCTCGCTCCATGTGCCATCGGCGGCCATCGCCAGTTGCAGTACCGCGCCTTCGGTTTGCGTCGAGCCGAGACCTTTCAGCGACACCTGAATCGCGCAACTGCCGCTGCTTTTCAGCGCGCCGAACTGGATGCTTGATACGTACTGCGAAACATACTCGTCGGCTTTCTTGAATGTGCCTTCGCCATTGCCGGGGCAGCGTTTTTCGCGCGTGTAAAATTCCGCGACATCGCTCTTGAGCGCAATCCCTTGAATGTAGGCATTCGCCACGCGCGCGCGAATCGTGTAATCCTGATACGCCGGAACGGCAATCGCAGCGAGGATGCCCGTCACGGCGATCAATCCGAACACGACGACAATGATGATAACGGCGGTCGAGCTACCGCTCTTGCCGGACTTCACGATTTGCACTTTGCCCGTGTGCGGCAACGACGGTGGTGCGCTCGGCAAGGCGATGCCCAAGCCTGCCGCGACACTGGAAAACGGAATCCAGTTCGGCAAACCCTCGCGCCATACCAGCGTGTTGATCAGGATATCGCCGCGTCGATACGTCGCGATCAGCGTGGACTCATCCACCGGGCCTTGTTGCTGATTGTGTTTGTCGGCGTAAAACCAGTTTTGTGCCATGACTCTCTCCGTTTGTATTCGGTTGCAGATGCTGCGTCGTTGTCGTTTATCAAAGCCGCGCGGAGCGTTTGATCGAAAGATAATGCTGCACGAGCGCTGCCGGAAGTTCGCCGCAACTCACGTCCAGCACATCGATCCCCTGCGCGCGCAACAATTGATGTGCGCGTATGCGTTGTTCGATGTATTGCGCCATCGCCGCCGCCGTCACGGCCTGCGAAAAGTCCTGCACGTCGGTATTCAACACCTGATCGAGCACATGTTCGCGCAGACTCGCGACGCAAACCAGATGCCGCCGCTGCATCTGGCGCACGGCGGCGAGCAGATCGTCGATATCTTCGTCGCGCACATTCGTGATCAGCACCACCAGCGAGCGCCGCGACTGGCGCACGCTGAGCTGAGTCGCGGCGTCGAGATAATCGGTGGCGACCGGCTGTGCATCGAGATCGAACAGCGTATCGAGCAATACATCGATCGCACCGAGGCCGCGGCGCGGTGCCATGTAGCGCGATGCGCCGCCGCTGGCGAGCAGGCCGACCGCATCGCCCTGGCGCAAAGCCATGTACGCGAGCATCAGCGACGCATTCAGCACATGATCGAAATGCGTCAGTGCACCATCGCGCGCGAGCAAACGCCGTCCGGTATCGAGCAGCAACATGACCTGCTGATTGCGCTCGTCCTGATAATCGCGCGAGATCAATTTACGCGCGCGCTGACTCGCTTTCCAGTCGATCTGGCGCAACGAATCGCCGGTGCGGTATTCGCGCAACTGCTGGAACTCGGTGCCCTCGCCACGACGCCGATGCAGATGCGCGCCGACCACACGCGACGCCTGCTCGGCACCGATCAACGCGAGTTTTGCAAGCGGCGCGAAGTTCGGATAAACACGCAGCGATTGTTGAATTGATACGGTACGTCGTTGCCGCCACAAGCGCAGCGGCGAACTCAGCCGCAAGGCACAGCCGTCGAAGCGAAATGTTCCGCGCTCGGCCGGCGTGATGCGATACGGAACCTCGATCTCACGATCCACCGGCAATGTAACAGCGCGCGGCAAACCGAACACCGACCAGTCGCCCGGATGCAGATCGTGCACTTCGATCGACAGCGCAGTACGTCCCTGATGACGCAGACGCAAGGTCACCACACGCTCGACACCGACCGCAACCACCTGTGGCAAATCACGTTCGATCGATGGCGTCATCGCGCCGCGCAAACGCCATGCATCCACTGCAGCAACAACCAACAATACGATACACGCGCCAAAAAATGCGGCGAACGGCATGATCGCAAAAACCACGAGCGCACCGATCAGGGCGCACACGA
>JANXUW010000549.1 GCA_025351985.1 Pseudolysobacter sp. | reverse complement strand
GCCCCACATCGGTTTGCCCCACAGCGATCCGGTGACCAAGGTGATGAAGGTAAATGCGGCACCCACCGGTGCGCTGGCCATCGCCAGAACCTCGCTGAGCTTGATGCGCCAGACCAGTGCGATAAAACCGTTCAGCGCCATGAATCCATACGCGAACAAACTCATCCACGCGCACGGCACATGCACAAACATGATGCGATACGAATCGCCCTGCTGGTAATCCGCTGGTGCGAGAAAAAGGCCGTCGTAGATGCCCCATGCGCCGAGCACGAGCGTGACCACATATAGCCACGGCAACAGGCGGCCGGCGATGCGATAGAACGTGGGCGGCGAACCCATTTTGTGGAACCAGAGGGTAAGAAGATTCATTTCGGTATCGTTCGCGGCATGAGCGTTGAGCGGGGCTGCAATATTGCGACGCGATACGATTTACTTTTCTTTCTGCGCATCGCCATATTCTTTGTGCCATTTTTCGATGGTGTCGCGCAACGAGCCATCGCGCGGTGTGATCAGATCCGCAACCATCCAGCATGAGCTCACGGCATTGCGTTCGAGTTTCAGCTCGACCGACTGCGGCAATTTTTTATTCTCGCCGAGCACGAACATGTAACTCATGCGCACCGATGCCGTGTTCGCATCGCCGCTGGAAAGTTTGAATTCGATCGGTTTGCCGATTTCGCCATCCTGCGCGCTGATCCACGGATCGGCTTCGATCGCGCATATTTCGCCATTGCTGCACTTGTGATCTTTTTCGAGGATTGCGAGCAGGCGCGGCGTGAGCAGATTTTTTATTCCGGCAGAATCCGCGTAATAAAAATCCTGGTGTTTTTCATAAAACATTTTGGCGAAACCCACGCCGTCGCCTTGAATACATTTTCCGTGAGCCATGACGCTAAAAGACAAAATGCAGACTATGCCGGAAATTATTTTAGCGAAACCTGTCATGGTAAACTCGGGCTAATCAGGATAGAGAGATTTTCAGCGCGGCGGCGCTCGCCAGCGGTGCCAACACGAGGCTCAGACTCAAGCCTGCGCCAAGCCATAACAGCGGTGCCGTATGCGGCAATCCGGCCTGTACCGCGTTGCATGCGCCTGCGGCGAAAATCAGCACCGGCACATACAGCGGCAACACCAGCAACGCCAAAAGCATACCAGAGCGACGCATGCCGACCGTCAGCGCCACGCACATCGCGCCGATCAGGCTGAGCAACGGCGTCGACAGCAATAAAGTCACGAGCAAAACCGGCAGCACATTTTCCGGCAAATGCAGCAGTTGCGCCAGCAACGGCGTGACCACGATCAATGGCAATGCGGTGGTCAGCCAGTGCACGAGAATCTTGCAGCCGAGCAGCAACGACAGCGGCTGCGGCGCGAGCACCAGTTGTTCGAGCGAGCCGTCTTCGAGATCGCTGCGGAACAACGCATCGAGCGTGAGCAATCCGGACAACAACAACGCGACGAGAATCACGCCCGAGGCGATACGCGCGAGTTGCTCCGGTTCCGGGCCAAGCGCGAACGGAAACAGACTCGCGACCATGATCGCGAACAACACCGGATTCAGCGCATCACCGCGGCGCCGCCACACCAGCAGCAGATCGCGTTTGATCAGCGCGACACACGCGCCGGAAGTCGAGCCGGGGCGCATCTTCAATGCCTCAGCGTGATGCGGCGCGGCGTGCCGGATGTGTAGGCATACGCGCCGTGACTCGTCAGCAGCGCGGCGCCGCCTTCACGCGCATGGCGATCGAGCAGGCGATTGACCAACTCGATACCGTCGCGATCGAGATTGGCGTAGGGCTCGTCGAGCAACCAAAGTGACGCCGGCACCAGCAGCAGGCGGGCGAGGGCGACGCGTTTGCGTTGTCCGGCCGAGAGCAAGCGCACCGGCACTTCCTCGAAACCTTGCAGGCCGACGCCGGCAAGCGCCGTGACCGGCGACAGGCGCGGACGCAAACCGCCGAGGCCGATCGCGAACGCGAGATTTTCTACTGCCGAGAGTTCGAGTTTGAGGCCAAGCAGATGACCGAGCAGCGCTACTTGATGCGAGAGTTTTGCGAGCGTCAGCGGATCGCCATGCAGACGGATTTCGCCATCGCTCGGTGGCAGCAGGCCAGACAGCACTTTCAGCAGCGTCGTCTTGCCCGCACCGTTGTCACCTTCGATCAGCACGATCTCGCCGGCATGCATGGCAAAATCCAGCGGGCCGAAAATCGGCTCGTCATTGCGCAGAAAACGCAAGGCGCGCGCTTCGAGCAGGGGCGGGGAAACGGGCGGGTCGGTGTGTGACATAAGCCGCGACATGCTACCGACAGATGCCTTGATCTACCACTCATTTAGTACCGCAGGAATCGCGAAGTTGCATTTCGCTCGTCATCCCGGCGCGGTCTGGAGGCGTCTTGCAACAGCAGAACGAGTCATCCTGTTCTGGTTTTGTGCGTCTAAGATCGAGTTGACCAACGTGGCGCGCAGAGAATCATTCGCCGGGGTTTTGCATCGACGATCGAAACATCGAGCGTCAGTTTTCAAAACGTGTGCCGGGCAGATATTTTTTCAAAAGCGACTTCGGCGCCACCTCGCGCCAGGCACGCTCCATCAATGCAGGTAACTCGGCAGGCTTGAGCAAGGCAAAACGTACCAGCACCACGGGATAACCGTGGTAGTGCTCGGTCATGAAAAACGTTTCGGGCGCGATCATCATTAACCGCTCGCGATCTTCCCAACTGATTTTCAGCACGACAGTTTCGCTGTCCTCGCGCAGGCGCACCATCAGCTTGCCGCGAACCTTGAACGCAGGCATGCCGTAGGAAAGCGATTCCTCGACCTCGGGCAGCGCCAGCGCCACGGCCCTGATCACATCAAAGCCGACATCAGATCTGTGCGTTGTGCGCATAAACGATTCCTGCCTTCAGCCGGGAGTCATGAAGTCTACTGCCATGGTGCAAACCATCACCATCGATTTGGCCAGGGATGTGTTTCAACTCGTCACCATGGATGAAGCGGGCAAAGTGATGGAATCGCTGCGGTTGAAAAGCGCTGAATTTTTTCGTACCGGGAAAATCGTGCGCTGCTGCAGGTAGTGATGGAGGCCTGCGGCTCGGCGCATTTCTTCGCGCGCTGGCTAAGTTCGGCCGGACATCACGTGACGCTATTGCCGGTGCAGTACGTGCGCCGTTGCGCGCGGCGCAACAAGACCGATGCCGCCGATAGTCTGGCGTTGCTCGAAGCGTATCGTTGCGAGAACCCCAGGGCCGTGCCGTTCAAGACGGAGCCTTGTCAAGTGATCCAGCTCCCGCAGCGCAGTCGCCAGTTGGGAAAAGTGTTTGCAGCACCCTTAAAATTTTTCCTGATTCCCCATGAGTCGCATCCCATGATACGCCGAGGGTAGACGCTGCAACCTCCTGATGAGGTGGAGGAAGTGTCATGGTAAAGAATCAAGTGCAGTTTCAACCCGGCATGAGTCTGATGGCCTTTCTTGACCG
>JANXUW010000543.1 GCA_025351985.1 Pseudolysobacter sp. | reverse complement strand
GTCGGCCCCGAGCACGCGTGGCTGAAAGACTCCGGTCGCGCCCAATATGTCGGCGTCACCGATGACGAAGCGATGGAAGGATTCCACGCGTTGGCCTTGAACGAAGGCATTCTCGCTGCGCTCGAATCGAGCCACGCCGTGGCGCAAGGCATCAAGGTCGCGCGCGAAATGCGCTCCGATCAATACGTGCTCGTGAACCTGTCCGGTCGCGGCGACAAGGACATGCAGACAATCGCCAATCGCGAGGGGATCACGCTTTGATCCTGCGTAGCGAAACTAACGCGATTGTTGATTTCTACGGTCGTCGTACTTCCACGGTATGAGCACTGCCGCCGTGCCGATCCGTCTGTTCGAGCGCGTGCGCATGCTGGTCGTGCGGCATGAGGGATTCGTCCATAGCGAGGCGTTCGATGAACTGGTGAATTCGGTGTCGGCGGCATTTTCCGCGCTCGGTGCGCAGGTCGACGTCGCCATCAACATGCCACTGATCGGCGAAGGCATCAACGTGGTGTTTGGTGCGCATCTGATCGCCGCCGGAACCGTGTTGCCAGCGAACTGCATTTTGATGAATCTGGAGCAATTTCCGGACGGGATATTTGCGCGCCAGCCGCACTACATCGAATTGCTCAGGCAACATCCGGTCCTCGATTATTCGCCACGAAACGCGGCGCTGATCACGCAGATCACCGGCAATGCCCACATCCATGTGCTGCGTGTCGGTTACATGCCGGTGCTGACGCGCATCACCCCGGCACCGGTGCAGGATGTTGATGTCCTGTTTTACGGCAGCATCAACGAGCGGCGGAAAAATATCATCGACGGACTCGTCGCCGCCGGGCTCAACGTCAAATTTCTGCACGGTGTTTACGGGCAGGAACGCGATGCGTGGATTGCACGCAGCAAGGTCGTGCTCAACATGCATTTCTACGCGAGCAAGCTGCACGAAGTCATCCGCACGTCGTACTTGCTGGCCAACAGCAAGGCCGTCGTCAGCGAATGCGATGACGATACCGAAATCGAAGACGACTTGCGCACCGCGATCGTGGCTGTTCCATACGAGCAATTGGTGCATACCTGCCGCGAGCTGGTGCGCGATGAAACACGGCGGCGCGCGATCGAAACGTCGGGGTTTGCGTGTTTCGCCGCGCGCGATCAAGCCGCGATACTCGCCAAGCTTTTGCCGCAGCTGTCCCGTGCGTTGCCGCGTCGTATCAACCTCGGCAGCGGCAAGGACTTCGCTGCGGATTGCCTGAATATCGATGTCGATTCGAAGTGGAATCCGGACATCCTCGGCGATATCAGTGCACCGACCGGCTTGCGGCAGATTTTTTTCAGCCGGCGTTTTGGCCTGACGCGCCTGGAGCCGAACAGCTTCGACGAAATTACGGCGATGGACGTGCTCGAACATGTTCCGGATCTGGTCGCATTGATGACGCGCTGTATCGAGTTGCTGGTCGTCGGTGGAGCGATGCGAATCGGCGTGCCGTACGATCTTTCGTGGGGTGCGTGGCAGGACCCGACGCATATCCGCGCATTCAACGAACGCAGCTGGTTGTATTATACGGATTGGCATTGGTACCTCGGCTGGCTCGACGCGCGATTCACCACAACTCAGCTGCAAATGGTTTTCAGCACGGTGGGCACAGCAATGCGCGAGCGCGGCATTGCGGATGAGGAGATTTTTCGCACACCGCGCGCCGTGGACAGCATGCAGGTGGTATTGGTCAAATGCGAGTTGTCTGCCGAAGAAAAACAGAACGCGTTGCTGTGGTTCAAGGGCGCCGCGTGAAAAGTGCCCTAATCGATCCGGCGACGCAGCGTACAGTTGCATCATCCACCATCATTCCCTGACTATCGATCGACATGATTGCGACCACCAACACCAATCGCATCGATCAGCGTTTTGTCGAGCTTAAAAAGCACGCGCGCGCTGGATTGATTCCGTTTATCACCGCGGGTGATCCGCACCCGGATTACACCGTGGCGATCATGCACGCGTTGGTCGCGGCCGGCGCAGATCTGATCGAGCTCGGCGTGCCGTTCTCCGATCCGATGGCGGATGGTCCGGTGATCCAGCATGCCAACGAGCGCGCGTTGCTGAAAGGTATCGGGCTTAAAAATATACTTGGCTGGGTCGCGGAATTCAGACGTAAAGACGTCCAGACACCGATCGTGCTGATGGGCTA
>JANXUW010000534.1 GCA_025351985.1 Pseudolysobacter sp. | reverse complement strand
GCACCTCGCCCCAGACTTCGGTCAAGGCGCCGACCGAACTCGCCGAGATCACCGCGTACAACACGAACTGGCTCAGTACGCCGGATTGCAGATCGCCCGCGATCACCGATTTGGCGCCGAGCCAGAGCACGAGCGTGATCGCGCCGAAGATCAGCAGGATCACCATCGCCGTGAGCCACGCGCGCGCGCCGATACGCGCGCGGGCCGTGGCCAAGGCGCGCGCGATCGCAGTGTTGTAACGCGCGGCTTCGACCGATTCGCGCGCATATGCCTGCACCGCATGCATGGCGTTGAGGGTTTCGTTGGCGACCGCCGAGGCGTCGGCGATGCGATCCTGATTCTGCTTTGATAATCCGCGCACACGCCGGCCGAACAACACGATCGGCAGGATCACCAGCGGAATTACGAGCGCGGTCATCGCGGCGAGATGCGGGCTGGTCAGCACCAACGCCGCCGCGCCGCCGATCACCATCACCACGCTGCGCAGCGCAATCGAAAGGCTCGACCCGACCACGGTCTGCACGAGTTCGGTGTCGCTGCCGAGACGCGAGGTGAGCTCACCGACGCGCGTGCTTTCGTAGAAGCCGATATCGAGTTCGAGCAGATGGCCGTAAAGACGCTGGCGCAGGTCTGCGACTACTTTTTCGCCGAGCAAGGTCACGAAAAAAAAGCGCAGCGCGGTCGCCAGCGCGAGCACGACAGCAACAGCGAACAAGGCCAGGAAATAACGATTGATCGTGCCCGCATCGGATTGCGCAAACCCGTGATCGATCATGTAACGCACCGCCAGCGGCAACACCAAGGTGGCCGCCGAGGAAACCACCAGAAATCCCAGCCAGCCCGCAACGAGTTTGCGATACGGCGTGAGAAACGGCAGCAGCAGGCCGAGCGAACTCAGGCGACGGGCAGGGCGCGGATCGCTATCGATATCGCTCATGGCATTTGTTGTGTGGCGAAGTAGGGTGCCAGAATTCTGCGGGCGAAGCGGCGGAATTCAAGGTGACACGCCATGTGCACGGCGTATCAAAGTTGCCGCAACGTACCACGGCCGCGCGTGATATCGCTGAGCAGGCTGCGTACGGCGTCGAGTTGTTCGTTCGGCAATTGGACATGCAGACTCACGCCGTCACTGCCGAAATTTTCCGCGAGGATTTCCACCTGCATGTCGCGCAAGCGCGCTTGCATCAATGCCAGTGCGTGAAAGTCGCACGAAATCATTGCTTCGATTTTGTCGACGATGGCGATCTTCGTCGCGAGTCGCAGGCACTCCGCCGCGCATCCGCCATACGCGCGCATCAGGCCGCCGGCGCCGAGCTTGATGCCGCCGAAATAGCGGATGAGGACGACCACGACACCATCCAGTTGCTGGCCGTCGATGGCGGCCAGCATCGGCTTGCCGGCCGTGCCGGACGGCTCGCCATCGTCGTTGAATCGATATTGCTGACCGATGCGATAGGCCCAGCAATTATGCGTGGCATCCGTTGCGCGAATGTGTTCGAGAAAAACCAGCGCCGCGTCGGGCGTGGCGACGTGTGCGGCGTGGGCGATGAAGCGGCTTTTCTTGATTTCCTGCAACAGCGTGGCATGCGCTGCCAGCGTGTAACGCAGCTCGCTCATGGCCGCCGACTCACGGCAGTAGCTGGCGCAAATCCGGCGTCAATGCGTAGTTCGGATATTGCGCATGGAACAGCTGCAGATTGCGCACGGCATCGTCGCGTTTCCCTGCCACCAATTGCGCACGGATATTCGCGATCCATGCGTCGGGACCGATGATCGATGCCGGTGCTGCTGCGGTTGGATTCGCTGCAGTGGTAGCGGCTGCGTTAGCGGTGGTACCGCCTTGCATCGGCGCTGCCGCGAATGCGGCGCGCGGCGGGGCGGAGGCGATGGGCGGCGAAGCCTGCTCAAGCGCGCCGGCAACCTGCGGTCTTGCCGGTTCCGCGTTGTTTCGCGCGCGCATCGCCGCATCACGGCCGGTCGCGATATCGAGTTTGCGTTCGACCGCGTCACGCTCGTCGCGCGCCTGTTTCTCGCTGCTCGGCGCGGCGAGCGAAGCGCGTTGCTTGGCTGCTTCGCGTTCGGATCCCAAGGTCGCGACCGGTGATGCGTTTTCCGCATCCACACGGCCTACATTCGAACCGGTGATTTCCACCGTCTCCAATTTTGGCTTTGCCGCCTTGTCGCTCACAGGATTTTCCACCGCTGGCGGTGGCGCGGCAGCGACAGGGGCCGACTGACTTACCGACAGCGTTTTCTTGTGCGCATAAGTTGCGCTGTTGATGGCGGCCGCGTCGGCGGTTTCGGGTTTTGCCGCAGACGCCGCCGGCTGTACGGGTGCCGGCGCGGAATCAGTCACGACGGATTTCGCCACGGGCATATCGATGCTGCGCACATGGATCACATCGTTGGCGGAAGTTGCCGCGGCGCCCGCTGGCGCACGATCCTGCGTTTGCCAATTTTCCCTGCCGAAATGCAGGGCCAACGTCGCGGCGAACACCACACTCGCCGCCGATCCCAGAGCGATCGGCCAACGCGAAGGCTTGTATCGCGGCGCCGGTTTTTTCGCGGTGTGCGGCAGTGCTGCGGAATCTTCTGCGAGCGCCTGGCGTGCCCGCTGCAATATGCGCTGATCGAGTTGCGCATCCGGCTGCGGCTGCGGCAGCTTGTGATACAGATCGACCAGTGGCGAGCGCGAAGTGCTGAGGAATTCCTCGATCTCGCGATCGTTATCGTGCGAGTTATTCATGCACCGATCCTCTCGCGAATCTTGGCCAGCGCATAACGTAGCCGCGATTTCACGGTTTCCTGGCCGGCGCCGGTGACTTTGGCGATTTCTTCCAAGCCAAGGCCACTTTCGATGCGCAGCAAAAATGCGATGCGCTGTTCCGCCGGCAAATCTTCGAGCACGCGCTGCAGACCGCGGCGCTGTTCGAACTCCGACAGCACGCGCTCGGGTTGTTCGGATTCCGGCGCATCCAGCGTGCGCATGATTTCCTCGGTTTCCTCGACACCGGCCTGCGGGCGATTGCGACGATAACTGTCCACGATCAGATTCTGCGCTATCTGCAACAAATACGTGCTGAATTTCGCCTCGGGTCGATAACGTGCGCGCGCCGCGATCAGGCGGCTCCAGGTTTCCTGGAACATCTCGTCCGCGGTGGCGCGATTGTTCGCACTGCGAAAGATAAACCGATACAACATGCCGCGATGACGCTGATACAGCGTCTCGAAAGCGCGCATGTCGCCTTGCGCGTAAGCCAGCATCAATTGCTCGTCCGTCGTTTCTTCCGCCATAGGGCGGGCAGAGTATGCGAAATCGCAGCCAGCGGTAAGGGGGTGTGATGACATAAGTCGGTATAACGCAGCATACCGGCGGGCAGGGTTAGAAAGCCGTCGCGAATATCGGCGCGGCCAACGTCTCATGCGCTGCGATCAGTACCTGCCAAGATCGCATATCATGATTGCGCCAAGCTGCATTCTGCGCGTGTAGCAAAGGCACATCGACCATCGGAAAACTCGTCATCGAACTGATCCAGAGCAATCGACTCGAAGTATTGGCGGCGCAACTCGCGCAGGCGCTTGTGCAGGCCACCGACGATCCGCCGTTGCAGCCGGCGATCGTGCTCGTGCCGCATCCGGGCATGGCGCGCTGGCTGCGGCGCTGGCTGGCCGAACACGTCGGCATCTGCGCGAATATCGACTTTGTGTTGTCTGCAGTATTCGCATGGCGTGTGCTTGCGGCGCGACTCGCGCCCGCACCGCGTGAATCGGTGTATGCGCGCGAGGTGCTGGTGTGGCGCATCATGCAATTGTTGCCGACGCTACTTGATCGCGCCGAATTTGCACCGCTGCAGCGATACCTCGCCGGCGACAACAATTCGACGCGGCTGTATCCGCTCGCGGCACGGCTCGCCGACGGTTACGACAAATATCTGGTGTATCGCGGCGACTGGTTGCTGGCGTGGGAAAAGGGCCGATTGCTCGATCTCGGCGAGGATGAAATCTGGCAGCAGAAATTGTGGATCGCGCTAACACAACAAGTTGTCGAGCCGCATCGCGCCGCGTTGTTCCAGCGCCTGTTGCAGCAACCTGCGATCTCGCAACGTGATTCGGATTTCATCGTGCCCAGCGTGATTCACGGCTTCGGCCTGAGCCAGCTCGCGCCGGTGCATCTGGATGTGCTGCGCTGGTTATCCTCATCACGTCATGTGCGTCTGTACCAGCTCAATTACAGCCTGCATTATTGGGGCGATCTGACCGCCGAACGTGATCTGGCGCGATATCGCGCGCGCTGGATGCAACTCGGTTTGCCTGATCGCAGTACTTATCACGATGTCGGCCATCCCTTGCTGGCGTCGTGGGGCAAACCCGGTCGGGATTTCCTGCAGCGATTGCACAACGACGAAACGCTGCAGGAACTCGATGCCTTCGAGCTCATGCCGGGCGACAGACTGCTCGCGCGATTCCAGCGCAGTTTGTTGTTGCTCGAACCGGAGCAATGCATGCAGGCGCCGAACGATACCGATCGCAGTTTGCAGATTCATGCGTGTGCGAATCGGCTGCGCGAGGTCGAAGCCTTGCACGACGTTTTGCTCGACGCGTTCGGCACGGACGCAACTTTGATGCCGCGCGATGTCGTCGTCATGGTGCCGCGTATCGATGATTATGCGAGCGCGATCGCGGCCGTGTTTGCGTCGCAACCGGCATCGCGCCAGATTCCATTCCGTATCGCCGATCGC
>JANXUW010000118.1 GCA_025351985.1 Pseudolysobacter sp. | reverse complement strand
TTCGCCCTGCTCGGCTTCGGCATCTGGTGGAACCAATACCACGAGACCAACGAAATCCCGTCGCCGCTGATCGGCAAACACGCGCCCGAGTTCACACTTCCACTTCTGGACAATGCGCAAAAATCCATTAGTGAACAATCGTTGCGCGGCGAACCGTATTTGCTCAATGTGTTCGCGAGCTGGTGTGTTGCCTGCGAGGAAGAACATCCGGTGCTGACGCAGTATGCGCCGCAGCTCGGCGTGAAACTGATCGGCTACAACTACAAGGATCAGCCCGATGATGCGAAACGCTGGCTGGCGCGATTCGGCAATCCGTATACGATGACGATCGCCGATCTGCCCGGCAGTGTCGCGATCGATTTCGGCGTGTACGCGGCGCCGGAAAGTTTTCTGGTCGATGCCAACGGCGTGATCCGCTACAAGCGCATCGGCCCGTTCACCGCGCAGATCATCGAAAAAGAACTCAAACCGATGATCGCCAAATTATCATCGGGCGCCACGCCATGAAACTGTACTTGACGTTGCTGTTGCTCGCGCTGGTGTTGTGTTGCAGCTCGGCGCAGGCAATCGACCCGTTGCCGTTCAAGGATCACGCGCAGGAGCTGCGTTTTCAACTGCTCACCAAACAATTGCGCTGCCCGTTGTGCCAGAACGAAAGCCTCGCCGATTCGCAGGCCGGCGTCGCCAAAGACCTGCGCCAGAAAGTATTTGCGATGATGCAGGCCGGACAATCGGACGAGCAGATCAAGACTTTCCTGACCGATCGTTACAGCAATTTCGTGCTGTACGATCCGCCGCTGCAAGGCGGCACGTTGCTGCTGTGGTTCGGGCCATTCGCCGCGCTGATCGCCGGTGGTATCGCCTTGCTGCTGATCGTGCGCCGACGCGCGCGCCAGACCATCGTTGTGAGCCCTCCGACCGCGACCGAGGAAGATTGGTAGTGACTTTATTTGTCGTAATCGCGGCGCTGATGCTGGTATTCGCGCTGGCCTGCGTGCTGGTTCCGTTGGTGCGCAGCGGACAGGCGAACATCGATCCCGCAACATTGGCACGGCGTCGTCTCAAAGTGCTCGACGATGCGCGTAACAACGAGATCATCAGCGCGCAGGAATACGCGGACAAACGCGACGTGCTCGCGCAGGAATTGCTGACGGCGCTCGAACCGAAATCCGTGCCGCGTTCGCGCGCAGCGCTGATTGCCATTCTCGCAGTCGCGCTGTTGTTGCCGGCGAGCGCGATCATGCTGTATCGCATGCTCGGCCAGCCGCTTGCGCTGGATGCACAGGCCGTTGCTGCACTCAGCAAACCCGCCGTCGATTCACCCGAAGCGCAAGCCGCGAACATGCAAGATGCCATTGCCGGCCTGGCCGCGAAACTGCAGCAGAAACCCGATGACGCCGAAGGCTGGACCTTGCTCGGCCGCGCCTACAAAAGTACCGAGCGTTTTGCCGAGGCGCGTGACGCACTCAAGCACGCGAGCGATCTGCAACCGGATCAACCCGATACGATGATCGAGTACGCTGAAGCGCTCGCGCTCGCGAGTGAGTCACGCCATATCGACGGCGAGCCGCGTGTGTTGCTCGAACGCGCGCTCACGCTTGATCCGCAGAACCAGCGTGGCCTCTGGCTGCTCGGTATCGGCGATTATCAGCAAGGGAAATTCGCCAACGCGATTGCAACGTGGAACGGCTTGCTGGTATTGCTGCCGAAGGATTCCGAAGTCGCGAATTCGGTCAAACAGCAGATCACGGAAGCGCAATCGCAATCGCAGCTATCGGGCAATGCGGCGCAAACATCCACGACAACCGGCGAGCCGGCAAAAAATGTCGCGGCGAGTAAGCCATCCGCTCCAGATAATACGACGGCAAATACGGTCACTCCAAAACTCAGCGTGCACGTCGTGCTCGATGCAAAACTCAAGGATCAACTAACGCCTGGCGCTGCCCTGTTCATCTATGCCAAGGCGGTCAGCGGGCCGCCGATGCCGCTCGCGATCCAGCGCCTGCGGGCCGATCAGTTGCCGATCACGATCACGCTCGATGACAGCATGGCGATGATGCCGAGCATGAAACTCTCGCTGTTTCCGCAAGTCGTGGTCGGTGCGCGGATCTCGAAATCCGGCAATGCGATCGCACAGAGCGGCGATCTGCAAACGTTGTCCAAGCCGCTGCCGATCACGCAAAAAGAAGTGATCGAATTGAGCATCGATCAGGTCATACC
>JANXUW010000487.1 GCA_025351985.1 Pseudolysobacter sp. | reverse complement strand
CGATCCGGATGATCCGGATTCAGGCTGATCACATCCACCGCCTGATAACCGTGGTCGCGTTGCAGCCGCTCGATATCGGAGCGATACGCGGCGATGACTTTTTCCTGGCTGTCGCCCGGACGCACCGCCTCGCCGGCCTGCCACCGCTCGAAACGCACATTGATCTGCGCGAGTTCGCGCGCCATCTCGGCATGATCCTCGGTGCTCACGATCGGCGTATCGTCGGTATTGTCGTGATAGATGCGCAAACGGCTCATGGCTTCAGTCTCCTCAGGTCCAGCTCGCACGCGAGCAGAAATTCGAATGCTTCGAGATGGCGGCGTGTCTCTTTCATGTCGCGGCCCCAGGTGTAGATGCCGTGGCCGTCGATCAGGTAACCGTGCAGCGGCGAGCCGCTATTGATGTAGGTATCGACCTGTTTGACCAGCGCCGGCATGTCCTGCGTGTTCGGAAAAACGGGCAGGGTGATCACGGTTTCATGCGTCGACGTGCCGCTGATCGCCTTGAGCAATTCCCAGCCTTCAAAGCGGATCGCGCCGGCCTTGGCCCACAAGCGCGACGCCACGGTCTGGTTGTGCGAATGCGTGTGCAGTACCGCGCCGGCATCGCTATAGCGCGCATAAATCTGCGTGTGCAGCAACGTTTCCGCCGACGGGCGCGTATCGGTATCGACGGCCTTGCCGTGCAGATCGACGACCATCACATCGTCGGCGCCGAGATTGCCCTTGTCGCGCCCGGAGATGGTGATCGCGGCGTGGGCATCGTCGAGCCGCACCGAAAAGTTGCTGCTCGTCGCGGGCGTCCAGCCGCGCGCGGCGAGGTCGCGGCCCGCATCGGCGATCTGCTGCGCCGCGTGCGCCAGTTGTCGCGCATCGTATTTTTTCAAACCATCGCTCACTTCAAGACGTGCTGCATTCGCACATGACTATAACGTATTCGATAGCGGGTTCGGAGGGTGGCCTCGCGACATTTTCCAGACATACGCAACCGTAGAATGCCGCCCCGGAACACAACACCAATCCCACAGCCAAGTACGATGGAGGTTTCCAATGTCGAACTCAAGCCCGAACGCCACCCGGCGCCGTTTCCTGCAACTCGCGGCGATCGGTGCCGCCAGCGCGCCGTTGCTCGGTATTCTCGCCCAGCGCGATGCGTATGCCGATGACTTCCCGCATCTCGCGGAATCCGATGGCACTGCCACCGCGCTCGGCTACAAGGAAGATGCCAGCAAAGTCGATGCGGCGAAATATCCCGCTTACAAACCCGGACTCAATTGCGCCGGCTGTCAGTTTTTTCAGGGCAAGGCGGGCGATGCATTTGCGCCGTGCCAGTTGTTTCCGGGCAAGGCGGTTTCGAGCAAGGGCTGGTGCAGCGGTTTCAACGCGAAAAAAGCCTGATCGGTTCTATCGCCTGCGGCAAATGCGAGCGAGGTCTCGTATTTGCCACAGGCGCGTTGGCGCAGGAATATCCGTGCTTGACCGCTGTCGGTCTTGCCGTGAAAGTAGCGGCATGATTATTCATTTTATTGCGTCATGAATGCGCTGCTGGAGCTGACGCCGCTCAGTGGATTTTTACTTGGCTTGTTCGCGGGATTGTTGCTCGCCGGTGTTGTGCTGTTGTGGCGCCTGTCGCATCGCATCGCGCAAGCGCGTGCGCAAGGCGGCGCCGCGCGTGATGCCGAAATCGCGCAACTCGAAACCGAGCGTGATGGTTTGCGCACCGCACAAGCTTTGCTCGGTGCCGAGCGCGAAAAACTGCAGCGCATTACCGAGCAGGATGAAACAACGGCGCGTGCACTGATCGACGAGCGTGCAACCTTGAGGGCGCGACTTGAACGATTGCCGCAATTGCATCAGGAGTTATTGGGTGCGCGGGATGAACTGGTGCAGTTGCGCCAGGCGCACGAAAGCAGCGAACAACGCGCCACCGCGCTCGCCACGCGACTCGAAGAGCAGACCGCGGCAACACAAGACAAACTCGCCTTGCTCGATACGGCGCGCGAGCAAATGAGCGCGAGTTTCAAATCGCTGGCCAACGATATTCTCGAAGACAAGAGCAAAAAATTCACCGAGCAGAATTCGCTGCAGCTCGGGCAATTGCTGACGCCGTTGCGCGAGCAGATCAGCGATTTCCGCAAGACCGTGACCGAAACACATACCAAGGAAAACGCCGATCGCGCCGTGCTCCAGCATGAAATCGGCACCTTGCAAAAACTCAATCTGCGTATCAGCGAAGACGCGATCAACCTCACCAAGGCGTTGAAGGGCGAGAGCAAAACCCAAGGCGCGTGGGGCGAGTTGATCCTCGAACGCTTGCTCGAATCTTCCGGCTTGCAGAAAGGTATCGAATACGAAACGCAGGTGACATTGGCCGATGATTCCGGTGGCCGATCGCGCCCCGACGTGATCGTGCGCCTGCCGGAAAAACGCGATCTGATCATCGATGCGAAAGTGTCGCTGACGGCATACGAGCGTTTTTGCGCGGCCAGCGACGATGCCGAACGCGCGCTGCAGATCCGTGCGCATTGCCAGTCGATGCGCGGCCATGTCAACGATCTGGCGACACGCAAATACAACGATCTGCCGGGCATCAACAGCCTGGATTTTGTCTTGATGTTCGTACCGGTCGAGGCCGCCTACATCGAGGCGATGCGCAACGACGACACCTTGTATCAGGCGGCGGTGGAGAAACACGTATTGATCGTCAGCACGTCGACGTTGCTCGTGACTTTGCGCACGGTCAACAGCCTGTGGCGTTTCGACGATCGCAATCGCAATGCGCTGGAAATCGCCAACAAGGCGGGTGCGCTATACGACAAGTTCAGTGGTTTCGTCGAGGATCTCGGCCGCGTGCGCAACGGACTCGACAGCGCGCAACGCAGCCTTGTTGATGCGACCTCGAAGCTTAGCGAAGGCAAAGGCAATCTCGTGCGTCGTGTTGAGGAGCTGCGCAAACTCGGCGCCAAGGCCAGCAAGAGTTTGCCGGCGGATTTGCTCGAGAAAGCGCAGCCCGAAATGCTGTTGCCGTTGGCGTCTGAAGAAAATGCATCTAATCGTGATGCGCCAGTATCGGATTCATCGGGATAACAAGATCGCCGTTGCGTTGTCATGCGCGATTGCGCAAATACGGATTGAACCAATATCGCACACGGACTTATTGAAGTCTTACGCATTTTCGTGTCGCAATTTCCTCCAATGTACGCAAATTGCGTATATACGCAGCTTGCGTATAATCGAAGCATGAAAGCCTTGTTCGTTGAGCTGCCTGCATTCGAGCGATATCGAGCCGATTATCTTTGCGATATCGAATTTCGGCATTTGCAGAAAATATTGATGGATGATCCGCAAGCAGGTGACGTCATCGAAGGTGCTGGCGGTCTGCGCAAGTTGCGGTTTGCGGATCAGCGCCGCGGCAAAGGCAAGCGCGGCGGCATTCGCGTTATTTATTATTGGTGGGAATCCGGTCTGCAATTCTGGCTATTTACCCTGTTCGACAAGGACGAGATGACGGATTTGACAGCTAGCCAACGCAAGACTCTGAAAGACATGATCAAGAGCGAACTCAAGGCAAGGCATTCAGCATGAAAATCGAAACAAAATCTCGCATCGATGCTACCATTTCGCGCGATGTATTCGCCGAGCTGAGCGAAGGCATGACGGCGTTGGCAGACAGTCGCGAAGGCAAACGCACTTTGCGCACGCATGCTTTAAAAGCAAAGGCTTCACCCACGATTACGGCAAAGGAGCTGATTCGAGTGCGCAAAAGTCTGAAGATATCGCGTCCGCTATTTGCAATTTATCTGCGGACGAATGTGCGTACATTGGAAAACTGGGAGCAAGGGCGCGCGAAGCCGAACGCCCAAGCATCACTTTTGATCAAATTGGTGGAGCGATACCCGGACACTGTCGAACGACTCGCTGCGATTTGATTCGATCGGTCAATGGGGCCTCACAAGGCATTTTTGCTCTCTACATATTTTCCCTACGTAAAGCGCATTGATGAGTCCAGCTAGTTGCTCAACCGCAGCTTGCTCTTGCGATAGCCGTAGGCGAAATAGAGGGCGATACCGATCGCCGTCCATATCACGGTTATGAGCGCAAGATTTTCGCCATACGCGAACGCATATCCCAGCAGGATGACGCAACTGACGATGCCGAGCGTGCAGACCAGCGGAGCAAACGGCACGCGGAATGGACGCGCAATATCAGGCTGATAAATTCTCAGGATCCAGACGCCCGCGCAGACGAAGGCAAAACTTATGAGGGTGCCAACCGACGTCAGATCGCCGAGCAGATCAAGCGGGAAAATGCCAGCGACGATCGCGATGCAAATACCGGTGATGATCGTGTTGATGTGCGGCGTGCGGTATTTCGGATGGATCCGCGTAAACACTTTTGGCAGCAGTCCGTCATTAGCCATGATCATGAAGATGCGCGGCTGACCGATGCACATGCATAGGATCACCGACGACAAGCCGATCAGCGCGACGACTTCGACGATCCAGCGCAGCCACGACAGCTCCGGGTGGCTTAGCACCGCGGTTACTACCGGCTCGCTGGTGCCGAGCTGGGTATACGACATCAGGCCGGTCAATACGGCGGCCATGCCGACATACAGAACGGTGCAGATGGCAAGCGAAGCGAGCATGCCGATTGGCAGATCGCGTTTCGGATTCACCGATTC
>JANXUW010000483.1 GCA_025351985.1 Pseudolysobacter sp. | reverse complement strand
GTACATGCGCACGGCACCGCGTCCTGCGGGATCGCGTTGCATGACCGCGTTCATCGTCGAAAAAGGCATGAAAGGTTTCAGCACCGCGCAGAAACTCGACAAGCTCGGCATGCGCGGATCCAACACCTGCGAACTGGTGTTCGACAATTGCGAGATTCCCGAGGCGAACCGCGTCGGCGAAGTCAACGAAGGCGTGCGCGTGCTCATGAGCGGCCTCGATACCGAACGTCTGGTGCTCTCCGGCGGCCCGATCGGTCTGATGCAGGCGGCACTCGAGATCGCCCTGCCCTACACGCGCGAACGCAAGCAGTTCAACGCGCCGATCGGCACCTTCGGCATCATGCAGGCGAAGATCGCCGACATGTATACCGCGCTGCAATCTTCGCGCGCTTTTGCCTACCTCGTGGCGCAGGATTTCGATCGTGGCGTGAAATCGCGCATCGATCCCGCAGCGTGTTTGCTCAACGCATCGCAGAACGCGGTCAAGGTTGCGCTCGAAGCGATTCAGTGTCTCGGCGGCAACGGCTACATCAACGAATATCCGACCGGCCGCATCCTGCGCGACGCCAAGCTCTACGAAATCGGCGCGGGCACCAACGAAATCCGTCGCATGCTGATTGGCCGTGAACTATTCCACGGCAAATGGTGACAGCAACGATTCGCGAATCATCCGCTGCTTTAATACTCTCGAAATCCTGACTCTCATCGTATCGCCGTGTTTGCCAGCGCAACAGGCGGCGCGCGATAATCTGGTATCTGCCGCTCAGCGCGGTCGCCTCACAACCCGGAGAATTCCATGTCTGATTCCATCGTTATTGTCGGCGCCAAGCGCACCGCGATTGGTTCCATGCTCGGCCAGTTCACCGGCGTGCCCACGACGACGCTCGGCGCCACCGCGATCAAGGCGGCGCTGGAACAGTCCGGTGTCGCGGCCGATGACATTTCCGAAGTGATCATGGGCTGCGTGTTGCCGGCCAATCTCGGCCAGGCGCCAGCGCGTCAGGCAGCGCTCGCGGCGGGCCTGCCGAAATCGGCGGGCTGCACCACGATCAACAAGGTTTGCGGCTCGGGCATGAAGGCGATCATGCTGGCCAACGATCTGATCAAGGCCGGCTCGGCCAGCATCATCGTCGCCGGCGGCATGGAGTCGATGACGAACGCACCGCACATGGTCGCGGCACGCACCGGCCTGCGCTACGGCGATGCAAAACTCGTCGACCACATGGCTTGGGATGGATTGACCAATCCGTATGACGGCCAGTCGATGGGCGTGTTCGCCGAGGCCACCGCCGACAAATACGGCTTCACGCGCGAGGCGCAGGATGCGTACACGATCGAATCAGTCAGGCGTGCACAAGCCGCGATCGCATCAGGCGCATTCGCCGCCGAAATCGTTGCGGTGAAAGTCGCCGGGCGCAAGGGCGATGTGGAATATGCGACCGACGAGCAACCCGGCAAATCCGACATCGCCAAGATTCCGACGCTCAAAGCGGCGTTCCGCAAGGACGGCACCGTGACCGCCGCGAGTTCATCGAGCATTTCCGACGGTGCCGCGGCGACGATAGTGATGAGTGAAGACGAGGCAAAAAAACGCGGACTGCAACCGCTGGCGCGGATCGTTGGTCATGCCACGTTCTCGCAGGAACCGGAATGGTTCACCACCGCGCCGGTGAGCGCGATCGACAAACTGTTGAAGCAAATTGGCTGGAGCGTGGCCGATGTCGATCTGTTCGAAGTCAATGAAGCGTTCGCCGTCGTCGCGATGGCGCCGATCAAGGAACTCGGCATTCCGCACGAAAAGATCAATATCAACGGCGGTGCGTGCGCGCTCGGACATCCGATCGGTGCCTCCGGTGCGCGCCTGGTTGTGACACTGTTGCATGCGCTCAAGGCACATGGCGGCAAACGCGGTATCGCGGCACTGTGCATCGGCGGCGGCGAAGCCACGGCGCTGGCAGTCGAATTGGTTTGATCGAGCTGGTTTGATCGAAGCTGATCAAGTCCACGGGATCAACCCGGTTTTTGCGCGGCAACGGGTTGATTCAGGCATATGACGGGCCCGTGTCGATGAGCGATTTTTGCCCCGTCAGTGCGATCGACCTGATCCTCGCATCGAGCTCAAGTTATCGGCGCGACTTGCTGCAACGCCTGACCAAAAACTTCAGCCAGCTCGCGCCGGAGGTTGATGAATCGGCGCTCGCTGGTGAAACTCCGGCGGCCCTCGCGTCGCGACTGGCGCTGGCGAAAGCAAACGCCGTTGCCGCCATTCGACCAGGAGCGATCGTCATCGGCTCCGATCAAGTTGCGGCTTTGGGTACGCAGATGCTGGGCAAGCCTGGCGATCACGAAAACGCACGCGCGCAATTGCTGGCGTGTTCCGGACGAACCATGAGTTTCCACACCGCACTATGTCTGATCGATGGCCGCGACGGTCGGATTCAGCAGGCCTTGGATATTACGCAAGTCCATTTTCGCAACCTCCACGGCGTGGAAATCGATGCCTATCTTCGTGTCGAACAACCCTATGATTGCGCCGGCAGTTTCAAGGCGGAAGGGCTGGGCATCGCGCTGTTCGAGCGGTTGCAAACGGAAGATCCAACGGCACTGATCGGATTACCATTGATCGCACTCAATCGCCTCTTGCGAACCGCTGCTATCGCGTTGTTTTAGCGCGCAACGCGCCGCCGTCAACTCGCGAACGCAGCGCAACTCGCGATTACGCGATCCATCCGTGGATCGCGTAATGCACCACTGCGACAGTTAGAAATTTCCGCGACGCGAAAGCGACCTGTTGCCCCGATTCACCAACGCCACGCTGTCGCTGGGCGATGCGTATCATCATTTCAAGACTTCGCTCAGAACCCGATACTTGCCATTGCTTTCTCTTGCGATGCCGCGCTGCGCCAGGTCGATATCGCCGACCAACCAGAAACGCAACAGCACCGATCCTTTGCGTCGAACCACGACCGCGCTGTCGGATCCGACATAAATCAGGTCGTTCGATTGCAGTTGGTTGATCGCAACCGTTTCGGTGATCGCATGTGCATCGTTCAGTTGCTTTTCCAACGAGATGCGCTCGGCGCTCGCCGCATCCGGCACCTTGCCGGCGAAGTTGATCGCAGCAGCTTTGACCGTACGCAATACAAGCGGCGCCCGATCGTCAATACGCACTTTGACCTCGTAACTGCTCTTGCTCAGCGGCGCCAATTCGGTGCGCAACAAATTCAGCTCGCCTTCCAGCCAATACAGCTGCCGCGCGCCCTTGCGGCGAACCACCGCACGCACTGAGTCATCCACATAAATTTGATCGCCGATATCGAGCTGGGCCACTTGCAAGGTGCCATCGGCCGGACTTCCGTCATTCAGGCTTTTCTCCAGTTGCTTGCGGATTGAAGCTGTCTGATCCACCGGCGCCGATGCAGCTGCGGTTGGCGCCGGAGTCGGCGCTACCGCGATCGGCGCAATAGCAGGAGCAACCGGTTCAACGGGCTTGGAAGCGGGCGCAGGCGCTGCCGCGACTTCTGTTTTTGCTGCGGGCACGGCGACAGGCACAGGTGTCTCGACATGTGTCGGTTTTGGCTCGACTGCCGCGACGGGCTTGGGCGCCGCAACGGGAGCAGGCGTCGTCGCAACGGTCGGTTTCGGCGCGGCAACCACGGGCGCCGCAGGTGGCGTTGGTTTTACCGGGGCCGCAGCAACCGCAGGCTCTGACGTTTTGTCTGCAAGCCGCACAACGACTGCCTCGACAAAACTGTCCTTCATGACCAGATCGATCTTGGTACCGTGCGCGCCAGCAAGGATCTTCTGCGCCACTTTGTCATGCCAATAGTCCGGCGCGCTTACCACAACACGCTTGCCACTGTCGGCAGCCTGGCGTCCGAGTGCTGCGAGTTTTGCATCGCCCGCCCCGGCCAGCAATTCAGCACCGGTCACACCGACATCCTGTGCGAAGGCAACGCCGCTCCACAGCGCCATCATAAAAAGTATACTTTTACGCAATTTCACAACGATTTCCTCGCTAAATAAAATTATTTTTTGACTGAAATCAGATAGTCAGATTTCCGCCACTTCATCATGCCGAACAACAGCTCGACATGGGTAAAACAAACTATGCGGCTGAGAAAAAAACCATCAACAACGCCCCACTACCCTGCACATTTTGACGTCATTTTGCGCCGCTGCAATGTGCTATTAGCCATGCCGCACATGCAAATTCAACCGCCGCCCGAACCGCCATGCACACCGCCCTTGGTCAACGTCAGCGGATCGAGCAACTGTTTCAGTTTCGCCTCGGACAAACCCGTGGTTTCACGCGCTACATCGAGAATCGGCCGATTCTGTTTGTAGGCCTGTTTTGCCGTGGCCGCACCTTTTTCATAACCGATAACCGGATTCAGCGCCGTGACCAGAATCGGATTGCGATCCAGCGCTTCCTGGATATGTGCGCTGCGCACGCTGAATCCGGCAATCGCCGAATCCGCCAGCGCGCGCATCGCGTTGCCGAGAATCTCGATCGATTGCAGCAGATTCAGTGCAATCACCGGCAACATCACGTTGAGCTGAAAGTTGCCGGCCTGGCCGGCGATCGTGATCGTGGTGTCGTTGCCGATCACCTGCGCGCAGACCATCGTCATCGCCTCGGGGATGACCGGATTGACCTTGCCCGGCATGATCGACGAACCCGGCTGCAACGCCGGCAGTTCGATCTCGCCGAGGCCGGCCAGAGGACCGGAATTCATCCAGCGCAAGTCGTTGGAAATTTTCATCAGGCTGCAAGCCAGCGTCTTGAGCTGACCGGAGAGCTCGACCGCAGCATCCTGCGATGACATGCCCTCGAAATAATTTTGTGCCGATTCAAAATGCACACCGCCGAGCTTGCTCAACTGCGCAGCGATCCGCGGGCCGAAATCGTCCGCCGCATTGATACCCGTGCCGACTGCCGTGCCGCCTTGCGGCAGACAACGCAGCCGTTTCAGCGCGTCCCGGAGGCGCGCGGCGTTCGAGCGCAATTGCGCCGCCCAGCCACCGAGTTCCTGGCCGAACGTAACCGGCATCGCGTCCATCAGATGCGTGCGCCCGGTCTTGACCACTTTTTTCAATTCACGCGCGCGCTTTTCGATGACCGCGATCAGATGCGCCAACGCCGGCAGGAGATGTTCGTCGACCGCCAGCACCGCACTGACCTGGATCGCCGTGGGAATCACGTCGTTCGACGACTGGCCCATGTTCACATGATCGTTCGGATGCACCTCGCGCCCGAGCGCCGCAGACGCCAGATGCGCGATCACTTCGTTCGCATTCATGTTGGTCGAGGTGCCCGATCCGGTTTGAAATACGTCGATCGGAAATTGTGCGTCGAACTCGCCAGCCGCCACCTGCTCGGCGGCATGGCGAATGACCTTCGCCAACGGTTTCTTCAGCCCACCGAGATCGGCATTCACTTGCGCTGCAGCCGATTTGATCAAACCCAGCGCGCGGATAAACTGGTGCGGCAAAGGCAGTCCGGAAATCTTGAAATTGTCGATCGCACGTTGGGTTTGCGCACCGTATAACGCGTTCACCGGGACTTTGAGTTCGCCCATGCTGTCGCGTTCGATGCGGTATCTGGTGGGTCGCGGATTCTTCAACGTTTTGTCGATCACGAAGAAAGCCTTCTGGATATATTCGCTGAGTGCGTATGACAGTCCGCGAAAGTTGCGCGGCCAGCAAAACTCGCTCGCGGGCGGTTGCAAAACAAGCCATGCGAACGGGTCGATTCGCGGATAAATTTCCGCCTAAACCTGAAGTTATCTGCACAGTATAACGCCGACCGGCCACAAACCGCCGCCACGCGTTATCATTCCGCCCCCTGCTTTACGGAACTTTGCAATGACTCACCCCGCATTGACCGCGATCTCCCCACTGGACGGCCGTTATGCCGCAAAAATCGAGCCGCTGCGCCCGATTTTCAGCGAATACGGACTATTGCATCGTCGTATCCAGGTCGAGGTGCGTTGGCTCGAAGCACTCGCCGCGCACGCAAAAATCGTCGAAGTCCCCGCATTGAGCGAAGACGCACGCAGCGTGTTGCAGCAACTCGT
>JANXUW010000478.1 GCA_025351985.1 Pseudolysobacter sp. | reverse complement strand
GTCCGCACATGGATCGGCGCAGCGATCAACCGTTGCTGAATCGGCGCGGCGAACAATTGATCGGCCAGCGTTACGTACTCGACAGCGCGATCGTCAACGGTCGCGGCAAGGCGCGCGTCGGCGACTCGTTGTGGCTGGTCGAAGGTCCCGATCTGCCGGCGGGCAGCACGGTGGAAGTGCTGGGCGTGGCAGGCACGACGTTGCGCGTGCGGTCGTCCGCCGACTGAGTTTCGGCAAGATCGATTTCGCGATTCAGACGGCGGCGGTCTGTTTGTGCTTGACGCGGCTTGGCATGTCGCTGCCGCTGCCGAACGCGTCCTGGATGCGCAGCGCGGCACATTCGCGGCGACGCTCGTACATCGCCAGATCGGCGCGTTGCAGCGCGTTCAAAAGATCGTCGACATCGACAAATTCGGTCACGCCGAATGAGGCTTGCACCATCACGTTGCCGGTGCCCAAGAGATCGGTGTTGACACTGCCGAGTCGCGACCACAGTTCGGCCGGCTTGAGATCGAACGCGATCAACAGAAACTCGTCGCCACCCCAGCGGAACAATTTGTCCTGCGCGCGGACGACGTTTTGCACGGCCTTGGCGACACGGATCAGGGCGTCGTCTCCGGCCGCATGGCCATGGCTGTCGTTGAGCTGTTTCAGGCCGTCGATATCGACCATCGCCACCGTGCCTTTGACCGACATCCTGCCGTCGATCGCGGCATTCAGCAGATGAGAAAACGCTTGTCGATTGTAGGCATTGGTCAGCGCATCGCGTTCGCCATCGGCACGGTAGCGCGCGTTGTCATTCGCCAGCGCCTGGTTGTGCACGGAAACATTGCGGTGGCTTTGCTCCAGCACCAAGACGGCACCGCCGAAACCGAGCAAAAATTCCAGTACCAGATGGGTGGCCGAACTGAGCCGCAGCCACGTCATCGGCAACGGTGTATTCAAAAGCATATTCGAGCCGAAGATCGGCAGATAACTCAGAAAAAGCACGCTCAGCAACACCAGCGCGCCGCGCATCGCGAACAGCCCTGGGCTGGATGGCATGCGCCCGAACGCGGGCGACAACGCAGTCAGCGCGATCAGGAAACAGCAAGCGAGCACCAGCGACTGGATCAGGAAAACCGAGCGGAATTGATAACCGATCACTTGTGGCAGCGCGAGCGAAACCAGTGCCAGTGCCGGAATGATTTTGCGCAGCGAATGGCGTGGCCAGCGCCGACCGCTGAAATGCGCGCAGCCCTGGATGATCCACCAGCCGAACATGTATTCGCCGAACATGTACATCGGCAAGGTCACCGCCGCGATGCTTGGCACACCTTGTTCGATCAGCAGCGCGAGCAGGGCACACGCCAGCGAAAGCCAGCCGTTGCTCCACGCCGTCAACGCAGGACGAACGGCGACGCGATTCAGCATGAAGCACAACAGCCAAATCAACGCGGCTCCCAACGCTTGCACGAGGAGTCCGAGTGCTTGCACATTTTCAAAAAGGGAAGACAGTTTGAACGCCCCGGATCAACGTAATACGCATCCGCATCGCCATGCCGCACAAAGACGATGCGACGAACCAACTCGCACATGTAATGCGGACTTTGTGCGCAGCGCGGAACGACTTCCGTGCGCCAACGCACATAATTCGTGAATGGCGTTTTGATCGCGGGCGCTTGATTCAATTGCGCCGAATAAGCCATTGCAGGTAACAAATCTGCAATGGCGTATTACGTGGCAAGCATGGGTGAGGAGTTACAAGGTCTTGCCGATGACATCCTCTTTCAAGCGGAAATGCGAATCCAGCGGCTGTGTTTCGCCTTGTTGCAGCGTGGACAAATCGCGAGTGATTGCGAGTTGATTCGTCGTACTCCACGGACCGGTATGCAACGGGCCCGGCAGAAACGCTTTCCATTCACCAGCGGCATGGGACTTTCCGGGCAACTCGACGGTATAGTTTATCGGCGCGAAAACTGTCGTGCCGACGGTTCTGCCGTTCAGTGTTTCGTTGAGATCGTAGTGCCAGTTTTTTGCCGCAGCGACGCTGAATTTTTCGAACAGCGCGCGCCAGCGCTCCGCTTCAACTTCGGTCGCGGCGCGGCCATCGAGGCTGGTTTGATAGGGTTGCACATCAATCACATTTCCGGCGTCATCCAGCTTCAGCCAGAGAATCACCTTGGCGCCAAGACGCGCCTGCACGGCTGCCGGCGGATATTTAGGCGCCTGATTCTTGGCCGCCATTTTTGGCTCGCCGAAAATCACGTTGGTAATCTGCAGCGAATAATTATCCTGCTGCGTCGGTATCGCTTTCAGACGCAAATGTAACGAGGTTTTTGCAGCCACGGGCTTGCCGTCGACCAAGACTGGATCAAACACCCACTTGCGCACATTCTTGTCGACCAGTGCACTGATCGCGGGAGCCAGATTGTTTTTCAGCGTGTAATCGAGAACCTGGCCATCAGCGCCGATCTGCACTTCGCCAACGGCTTCGAGCTCTAGCGTCGGCGTACCTTTTTGCGCAAATACCAAGCCTGTTGTGAGGCAGAGTATTGCGACCGCAGAAAAAATAACCTTGTTTGGCTTCATGCCCAACTCCTTGATGGATGATGAATTGCGCCCTGTTCGCAGGCATGAATATAACAAAGCCGATGTCAGCACGGATTAGTCATTTTTCAGTTGATCGGACAAATATGCTAGAAAGTGATGCCCATTTTCGGTACATGCCTTCCAACATGCAAAATAGTTCAAAAGCGATGTTTCATAAAACGATTATTTCCTGTCTGGCTCAAGCTCATACCCGCAAGTTCTGCGTTTGTGCATTGTTGTTTTTTTCATCATGCAGTTTGGTGCAGGCAAAAAATATCCCCACTTACGGGTTCAAAATTATCCACCGCTATACGCATGACCCGCTGGCATACACCGAAGGGCTGTTCTACCAAGGTGGTTATCTTTACGAAAGCACCGGTCAGACGGGTCAGTCTTACGTGCGAAAAGTTGAATTGGAAACAGGCAAAGTGCTCCAGCAGGTTTCGCTGGGAAGCGCATATTTCGGCGAAGGAATTGTTGCGTGGCATGAAAAATTGATTCAGGTCACCTGGCAGGGCGGCGTGGGTTTTGTGTATGACCTGAAGAACTTCCAGACGCTACGCCAATTTAGTTATCCCGGTGAAGGGTGGGCTCTGACGCACGATTCAAAGCACATTTACATGAGCGATGGAACAGCGGAGTTGAGGATTCTCGATCCTGACACCCTGACGAAAACAGCTTCAATCCATGTGACAGATAACGGCGTGCCGGTGCGAAATCTGAATGAGCTGGAATGGGTGAGAGGAGAAATCTACGCGAATGTATGGCTTACCGATCGCATCGCTCGCATTGATCCGACGACGGGCAACGTGGTTGGCTGGATTGATTTGCGCGGTCTATTCGACCATCAGAGTTTGGCGGATCCGAATGACGACGTGCTCAACGGCATAGCCTACGACGCGAAGCACGATCGGCTATTCGTTACCGGCAAGTGTTGGCCGTACGTCTTCGAGATTAAATTGACGACAGAGAAGCCTGCCAAAACCTGATTAGGGTGTGTTGCTGCAAGCCGACTATGTGCGCCCCGCTGCTGGATAAGATGGTGCCGAGTGAGGGATTTGAACCCCCGACCTTTGGTTTACAAAACCACTGCACTACCACTGTGCTAACCCGGCGTGTATCGGGGTGCGTATTCTAACGAAAGTTTGCGGCGAATGGGTAATCGGCGTGGTGGATGCGGGCGTCCTTGCCCGGTTCGCCTCGCGGCGCGTGCATCGTATGCGTGCGGATTTCGTTCTACGGAATACGCAACAGCTGGCCGGGATAAATCTTGTCGGGGCTGCTCAGCATCGGCTTGTTGGCTTCGAAAATTTT
>JANXUW010000477.1 GCA_025351985.1 Pseudolysobacter sp. | reverse complement strand
CAAAAACGACATTGCTCTGGCTCGCTTTTTTATGGCTGACAGAATGAAACTGCAGCCACATCGCCGGGATTATATTTCGGCAAACCTTCTGCACCACCACGGCGCAGCGGCTACACTGCCCGCATGCTGACGCCGCAAACGCCGATCACCGAATTGCTGCAAGCCTGGCGCGCCGGCCAGTCTGCCGTGCTGCCCAAACTCACCGAATTGGTCTACGCCGAGCTGCGCACGATGGCGTGGCGGCGGCTCGGTTCGAACCCGGCGCAAACCCTCAACCCCACCGCGCTCGTGCATGAGACTTTTCTGCGCCTGTGCGACAGCGATATCGACTGGCACGATCGTGCGCATTTTTTCGCGCTGGCCGCGTTGCACATGCGCAATGTGCTGGTCGATCACGCGCGTGCGCAGCAGGCGGAAAAACGTGGTGGTGGTGCGCTGCATGTGACGTGGACCGAATCGAGCAGCGCGCGTATTGAGGAGAGCGCCGATCTGCTCGTGCTCGATCAGGCACTGCAGCGCCTCGAGCGCGAAGATCAGCGTACCGGCAAGGTGATCGAGCTGACCTATTTCGGCGGCTTGAATCGCGATGAAGTGGCACACGTGCTCAAGGTTTCCGTGCCGACCGTGGATCGCAGCCTGCGTTTCGGCCGGGCGTGGCTGAAACGCGAACTCACGCTGTAGCGATTCGCGCATGAGCCGCCTTGTCCGCCTGCGCGAATTGTTCGAGGCCGCGATCGCACTGCCGCCCGAACAACGCGCCAGTTTTGCCGCAGCGGCGTGTGGCGAGGATCTCGCCTTGCGCGACGAACTCGAAGCCTTGCTCGCGTGCGACGACGAAGCCAGCGATCCGCTCGCCGCGAGTGTCGCCGCCACCGCTGCATCGCACTTCGATGCAGCCACGCCGTGGCTCGGTCGGCGCGTCGGCCACTATCGCATCCTCAGCGAAATCGGCCGCGGCGGTATGGGCAGCGTGTATCTGGCCGAACGCGCGGATCGCGAATACCAGAGCCAGGTCGCAATCAAGCTGATTCGCGGATTTCCGACCGCCGATGCGCTCGAACGCCTGCGCCGCGAGCGTCAGGTTCTGGCCGGGCTGGTGCATCCGAATATCGCGCGCCTGCTCGATGGCGGCACGACCGTCGAGGGCCAGCCTTTCCTCGTGATGGAATACATCGAAGGCTTGCCGCTCGGTGCCTGGTGGGCAGAAAAAACGCCGACGCTGACAACGCGCCTGCGTCTGTTCCAGCAACTCTGTCGCGCGGTGCATTACGCGCATCAAAACCTCATCGTGCATCGCGATCTGAAACCCGCCAACGTGATCGTGCGTGGCGACGACACGCCGATGCTGCTCGACTTCGGCATCGCCAAACTTACCGCCACCGATGCGAGCGGCGAGCGCGCCACCGAGCTGCGCGCATTCACCGTCGACTACGCCAGCCCGGAGCAGATCGCCGGCGAGCCCGTGACCACGGCGAGCGACGTGTTCGGCCTCGGTTTGATCCTGTACGAACTGCTATGCGGCAAGTCATACAAATCCGACGGCAAGACCGGCAGCTGGCGTGAGTCGCGACCCGCGCGCATCGCACTGCAGGCCGAGGCGTCGTGGATACGCGAGGACGCGGCGCGCATCAATGGTGATCTCGATCATGTCGTGCTTCGCGCGCTGGCGCCCGAACCCGAACGTCGCTACAACTCCGCCGCCGCACTGGCCGGCGAGATCGACAATTATTTCGCCGGCCTGCCGCTCGAAGCCGGGCCCGATCGGCTCGGTTATCGCATCCGCAAATTTATCAGCCGGCATCGCGCCGCGGTGGCAGCGGGCTTGCTCGCGCTGGTCTGCGTAATCGGTGCATCGGCATGGCTCGCAGTGGAACGTGCGCGCGCATTACATGCCGAACATCAGGCAGAAGTGGAAGCGCACAGCGCCGAGCAAGTGACCGAATTTCTGCTAAGCCTGTTCAAGGATGCCGACCCCGAAAACACGCGCGGTCGCGATATCAGCGCGCGCGATCTGCTCGATCACGGTCGTACCCTGCTGGGCACAACGCTTTCCGATCAGCCGCAGGTGCGCGCGCGCCTGCTCCAGGCGCTCGGCGAAATTTATACCAGCATCGGCCAGCCGCAGCGCAGTATCGAATTGCTCACGCCGGCAGTCGCGCTGCTGCGCGCGCCCGGCGCGGATCAACTGCGCCTCGCCAATGCACTGCACGAGCTCTGCCGCGCCTATACCGACAGCTCGGATTACACACAAGCGCTTAGCGCGTGCCGCGAAGCCATCACGCTGCGCCAGCTGCTGCTGCCCATCGATGATCCAGAGATCGGTCACACCGAAAGTTCACTCGGTTTGCTCGAGCAATATCAAGCCGACTTTGTCGGCGCCGGACGCGATTTCCACCGCGCGCTGGCGATCTTCGCCGCAGCCGGGCCGCGCTATCGCGACGAAGTCGCATCGGTACATCACAATCTCGGATTCCTGGCTTTCCGCACCGGCGACAACCTTACCGCGCGCAGCGAATACCAGATCGCCCTCGACAGCAAACGCGCGATATTCGGCGACCAGCACCCACGCACATTGAATTCGCTCAACGGTCTCGCACAATCCGAACAGGCACTCGGCGAGCTGGCCACCGCCAAGCGCGATTTCGAGCGAGCGCTCGCGCTGCGCATCCAGGTGCAAGGTAGCGAAAGTATTCAAGTGGCGCACACACAGAACGATCTCGCTGGTGTACTGCAGGATATGGGCGAATACGCCGAGGCCGAGTCGCATTATCGCGCGGCGATGGTGCTGTTTACCAAACTCGAAACGGCCGACTCGATGGACAACGCAAGCACCGTGAATAATCTCGGCACGCTGTTCGAGGATCGCGGCGACTACGCTGGCGCGCTGCCGCTGTTCGAGCAATCGCTGGCGATCCGCGAGAAAAAATTCAGCGCGCCACATCCGTCACTCGCGCGCGCGCAACACAATCTCGCACGCTGCCAGTTCGAACTCGGCAACCTCGCCGCGGCGCGCCCATTGCTCGATAGCGCGCTCGCCACGCGTCGCACCCTGCCCGCCGACAATGCCGAACGTTTCGACAGCGACGTGCTCGACGCCGAATGGCAACTCGCGAGCGGCCACGTCGATATCGCCGCAAAAAACCTGCAAGCGTTGACACTACCAGTCGGACGTGGCGGATACCGTCGCCGCGCGCGTTACGCCGAAGCGCTCGCGCATATCGCTGCAGCGAAACACGATTGGACAACCGCACGCAGCGCCGAACAACAAGCGCTGACCGAACTGCAGCTTGTCGTCGCGAAAGATCATCCACTCTACGCCCAAGCCGCCGCAAAACTCGCGTATTACGCACATGAGACCGGCGACGATGCGACGGCGCGTGAGTTGTTGCGCAGCGCGTTGCCAGTGCTGCGCGTGGCGTTGGTGGCGCAGGCGAAGGATCGGCTTGATGCGGAGCGTTTGGCAATAATGCTGGCAATAAAATAAGAGCGTTGTACCGCCTCGCTAAGCCGCCGCGCGCTGATTGATGTCTTCGAGAATCGCGACGATCGCAGCGGCATCACCGTCGCGAAAGGTTCCATCCAAACCTTCGTAATGCACCGCAGTGAATGGCGGTTCGTATAGCTGCCCTATTTCCATCACGCCGCGCTGCGTGAGTTTGTCGATGATCATTTCGATAAAACGAATCTGCTGACTGGTGTAGCGATTCTCGTCGAGAAACTGACCAAAGGCTTCTTTCGCCGCGTTGCGATCCAGCCCGACCAGCGAGCGAATAAATAACGTCAGCGGTTGTTCCGTGCCATAGCATTGTTCAAAACGCATACGGCTTTCGACCGTATCGGATTGATAAACAAATCGCTCCAGCTCGCTCAAATCGGTCGACGTGAGCGGCTTGTTGTGCCTGAGTTTGGCGATGGCGATATGGTTTTCGTTGGCGCGGATATACGCTTCGACCTTTCGCTTGTACTGCGCGAGATTGATGCCGGTGCTGAAGTCGTTGAGCTGCACTTCGGTCGCTGCGCCGATCTCATCCTGCAGCACGCTGTACACCGGCTCGAGCGAGCGACGTTCGATGAACTTGATCAGCTCACGCATTTTGCGTCGCACGGATTCGATCATGACCAGCGTGATGTCTTTCCAGAAATCTTCAGTCTGCACATCCTGGATCAATTCCAGCTGCGCCCTGACTGCCGGAATCGTGTCCTTCTTTTCGAGATCTTCGGCAAGTTCGATAATCTTGTCGCGATAGGTGACGAATTCTCGCGTCGCGCGGATCAAAGCCAACTGCAGGTTCAAACAAATCAGATCGAATAACTTTGCGGTAATGTGCTCCGCCGGTTGTTCGGTCGGCAGGCCCGCAACATGTTCGCGCAGTTCGGTCGTCGCGGAATCATCGAGCTGATTCCATTGCTCGCGTTTCGCAAAACGCATGACGTGTTCGTTCTGCGGTCGCACGATGAAATTGTTGATGTTCATCGCCGCCACTTCGCCGTGCAGATGATCGACGATGCCGCCGCACAATGTATCGACGGCGTCGTACCCACCAAACGCATCACCAACCTTCGGATTTTTCTTCGCTGCGCCCGTTTTCAGCAACTCCAGAAGCTCCAACCGTCGCTTGAACAAACGCTTCTGCAACGGCTCCGGAAGTGGCGTCACCACACCGGCGGGATTCTCGTTGAAGAATTCGAAGTTCGCGCAGAAATCAAAAATATAGAACTGGGTTTTATGCTCCCCGGGACCAAACAGATTCGCGCGAAGGCGCGTGCCACGTCCGATCATCTGCAAAAATTTTACCTTCGAACGCACCGCCTTGAAGAACACCAGATTCAGAATCTCCGGCACATCGATTCCCGTATCCAGCATATCCACCGAAATCGCAATCTGCGGCAGCTTATTGCTCTTGCTGCTGAAGTCATCGATCAGGCTCTGCGCGTAGCTGACTGCATGCGTGACCACGCGCGCAAATGCGCCGTTGTGGTGCGGGTAGTGGTGATCAAAACGCTTGGCGATGAATACTGCGTGGCGCTGATTGACGGCAAAGATGATGGTTTTGCCGATCGTGTCGCCACCATCCACCTTCAAGCCATTTTCCATCACATGTTTGAGCATCAGATCAACGGTGCTTTCGTTGAAAAGCTGCTTGTTGATCTCGGAGGCATGCACCGCATCTGGCGCCGGATCACTCTCGCCATCACCGTCGCGATCACCCCAATCCAGTGACTCCCAATGTTCTTTTTCAGCTTCAGTCAGCTCGTCGTACTTGATGCCTTCGCGCACAAACTTGATCGGCACGGAACTCGCTTTCGGTGGCACCAGAAAACCATCGGCCACCGCTTCATCCAGCCCGTAGGTATCGGTCGGCACGCCGGTTTCCAAACCGAACAAATGATACGTATCGCGATCCACTTCATCGCGCGGCGTCGCGGTCAGGCCGACCAGATAACTGTCGAAATAACGGAAGATCGCGCCGTATTTCTGATACACGCTGCGATGCGCTTCGTCGATGATGATCAGATCGAAATGACCGACACCATACTTGCGACGATCGCCTTCCATCTGTTCGATCAAACCCATCATGGTCGGATAGGTGGACAGATATACGCGGCCTTGCCCTTCGCGATTGAGCACCAGATTCACCGGACTGGAATCAGGCAGAAACTCGCCGAATGCACCCGTTGCCTGCTTCACCAAAGCGACGCGATCCGCCAGGAACAAAACCCGCTTCACCCAATTGGCGCGCATCAACAATTCGACCAACGCGATCGCCATGCGCGTTTTGCCGGTGCCGGTTGCCATCGTCAACAAACCGGCGCGGCGGCCTTCTGCAAACGCTTCCGCCATCGCACGGATCGCGCGGTGCTGATACGTGCGTTCGACGATTACCGAATTGATCTTGAGGCTGCGTAAATCGGTCTGCAGGCTACGACGCTGGATCGCGAGTTGCAGTTCGTCGCGATTGTAGAAACCCTGCACCTCTCGCGGCGCTGCACGGCGGTCATCCCACATCCACGTCTTGTTACCATTGCTGTAGAAAATGATCGGGCGCTGGCCTTTCATTTGTTCGAGGCAATCGGCGTACAACTTTGCTTGTTGTCGGCCGATATCCGGATCTTTCAAACTGCGCTTGGCCTCGACCACCGCCAGCGGCGCACCATCCGCGCCCCACAAAACGTAATCGGCAAAACCTTGACCCTTGTTGTTCGGCATGCCGAGCACGGCAAACTCGGCGGTGGCATTGGCATCCAGCTCCCATCCGGCCTCACGCAACAAAACATCGATCAGGAAACGACGCGTATCGGCTTCGTCGTAATCATGCTCATCCGGCAGCGCAATATTCGCTGACTTGGCCAATGCCAGCTCTGCGCGCAATGCCGCGAGTTCGGCGTTGACCTGCGCGAGCGATGCTTCGCGTTCGGCCAGTGTCACGGCTGCCTCGACAATGCTCGCTTCGCGATTTTCGAGCTGTGCATGTTGCGCGTCGATCGTCTGTTGAAACTTGTCTTCCTGTTTCTTCAGTTCGTCGCGCGTCAGTGCAATCGCTTCGTCCGCGCGCACCAATCGCGGCACGTGTTTTTCTTCGAATGTTGCCTCGATGGATTTCGGATCACTCGCACGCGTGTAGGTGCGCGCGAGCCAGAACAACACATGGAACAATTCGCGCACCAGACGCATCGCGTCGCCGTGACCAATGCGCTGATTCGCATGTACCGCCTGATTGCCGAGCTTCTGGATCAGCCGCGTTTTCTGCAGGATATGCGGCGGCAAAAGTCGCTCGAATTCGGTCTGGCTCAACAGCAGATTCAGGCTGCGATCGTAAGGCATGCGCAGATCGCGATCGTTCTCGTACAACCAGTGCACCGCCTGTTCCAGCGCGTGGCGCGTGCGCATGCAGCACGCGCGCGGGTCGGAATAGACCAGTTGCTCCGCGCCCTTGGCCGGCTCGTAGAGCGGTTTGAATTCGGCATGGAGAAACTGGAAGTTGGTCAAGAACTACCTCGTACTGAACGAAAAGTTTTTTTGTTCATGGGTTTATTCACAGCCGCCTGATCACTTTCGACCTGCCTGAATCTACTCTTAGCGCACTCAAGTAATATTTTCTTGCGGATATCGTGCTCGCGGAATTAAACTTAGCGTTAAGTGGATTGGGGGTTCCCGGTCGGCGTTATGGCCTCGGTGCGATCACCGGGGCCTTTCGCTTTCTGGCGGATGAATCTTCAGCCCCCATCCCTCAAAGCCTACCCCCACATGTTTGCGTCCGCCGCTGCAGAAGAATTTGCTCTTCAGCACTTCGAAAGCGCGATTCTCCTGGCCCGGCCTTACGACCGACAAACCGATGGGACGCGCGACCAGATCGGCCAGCTGCAGCCCGGACGAATTGGTCTTCTTGTCTGCAAACACGATGTCGAAGGGAAGCAGCTTGCTTAGCTTGTTTTCTCCTGCGCAGACCCGCCTGAACTCTAGTTCCAGCTCACGATCTTCGCGCTTGCCTCGGCACTCCACCACCACGTGCGTGGTCAACTCGTGCTGCCCTTTTTCCTGCGTCAGTTCGTACAAAGTTTCAAGGCAAAAACCGAGCGCCAAGTGATATGGATTTTCGCCGCGTTCGCGCAGACGGTTCTTGTCGATCACGCAACCGATCAAGATGAATTTGCTGGCATCAATGATGCCGGTCAACTCGTCAATGAATATCTGCTTTTGCTCGCGACTATTGAATCGGAACTCGCCCTTTTCTTTGCGGATGTCGGTTTCGTGCAGCACCACCAAGTCATGACCGAAGTGCTTGAACTTGAATGCCTCGATTGATGGAACCACTTTCTGCGCATAATAGGTTTTGTGGAACACGCAGAACGCGAGCACAAACACCGGATAGGCTGGGTCGACACTCTCCAGGCCGTGATCGCCGCTTTCATCCACATACACTACGTAGCGACTGAACCTGTTTTCGGGCACCTCGCGCGCAGCACTTACTGCGGTCACTGGTGGGTTCGCATCAAACAGCCCGTATTGCTCTGTCGTATCAGGACGATGCGAAGCTACGGCAGCCGATGCTAGCTGCTTCGATGCGGACGACGATTTCTTCTTCATCGCCGCCTTCCGCACCGATAAGCGCACGCGCGCGGGTCGGAATAGACCAGTTGCTCCGCGCCCTTGGCCGGCTCGAAGAGCGGTTTGAATTCGGCGTGGAGAAACTGGAAGTTGCTCATCACATTTCCTTGGAATCCGCATCCATCTTGGTCGCACTCAAACTCGCACACGCTGCATCAGCGATTCGAAACGGTAGATTGCCGAGCGCCGCCCCGCCGCTTCGCGCACGACCTGCAACAGTCCTTCCTGCAACAGCAAGCGAGTGAAGCGCGCCGCCGTCTGTGCGGGAATGCCCGCGCTGCGGGTAAAACGGCTGTTACTGAAAACAGGGTTCGTGAACAGATAATCCAGCGCCGTGACCGCATATTTGGAAGCTAGCAACTCGGCGAAACGCGGTTTCATTTCCGCATAGAAGTCGCCAATCGTCCGCGCCGCTTCCAGATTGCCGATCGCCTGCTGCTCCACCGCTGCGAGGAAGAACTTACACCAGCCGTCCCAATCGTCGTCCGCCGACACCTGGCGCAGGCGATCCAGATACTCGTCCTTCTGGTCTTCGAAATAGCGGCTGATGTAAAAGTGCGGCGCAGCGATGGCCTTGCCCTGCCAAAGCATCAGTGTGATCAACATGCGGCCGACACGACCATTGCCATCCTCGAACGGATGCAGCGATTCGAACTCGGCATGCGCCAGCGCGGTACGCAGCAGCACCGGCATGGACTCATCGCCGATCAGCCGGAACAACGCTTCCATGCCTCCGGGCAGATGCTCCGGCGCGATGGGTACAAAACTCACTTTGCGACTGCCGCGTTCACCGATGTAATTCTGCTCACGCTTGTAGGCGCCCGGCGACTTGCTGGCACCACGCCCGAACGAGAGCAGCTGCTGGTGGATGCTTTTCAACAGCGATTCGGTCAGTGGCTGGCCCTGCTCCAACCGAAGCTGGGCGGTGCTCAGCGCACGTCGATACAAGACCGTTTCGATCGCGTCCGATCGAAACTCCAGTGCAGCCCCCGCATCGTCGTCGCCGAATTCGGCCTCCAATTGGAGAATCTCGTCCAGGGTGCTGATGGTTCCTTCCATGCGCGAGGAAACCACCGCTTCCTGACCACGCAGCGGTGCGAGGAAAAGTTCGCTGTTGTGCAGGCCACGCAGCATTTGATCGTAGCGTGCCAATGCGGCGGTGGCACCGAGCAGGCCCGGCATCAGGCGGGCATAATCCAGCTCAGCCGGCGGGAATTTGCCTAGGTGATAGCTGACAGCTTGGCTGGTATCGAAACTCATCTTCGGCCTGGTTTTTAAGCTCAACGATCATTGTAGTTAATTTATAACATCATTTTGATGACAAATGCATTTGTCGCTCACCGATGCACGACAAGCAATGTTGTCATCAAAAATCGGCATTTCATCTACAACAACGTGTTTGTCGTTGGTCCATGATCACCCATTCGCGTTGGCGTCAAAATCTAAACGAATCCCAACAACACGTACGCCAGCCTTCGGCACTCGATCAATAGCCTCATGCCTGTTGATCGGAATAGGCCGGCTGCCCCGCGCCCTTGGCCAGCTCGAAGAGCCGTTGGAATTCGGCGTGGAGAAACGGGAAGTTGCTCATTTTTTCGCTGCTGCCTTGCGCGCAGCCGGCACTTTTACTGGCGGTTGCAGTTTGAGCTTGTCGCTGCGGCGGGCGAAACCGCGATCATCAAAGCTGGCGACGCGGGCGCAGGTCGCATAACTCGCGTGATGCAGCGCATCGGCAAAGTCCAAGCCTGCCGCGCTGTTGCGCAGAGCACTCTCCACCTGCGGGCGATCTTCTACGTTGATATGCGGCTGGCTCAGCAGGTAATCGAATACGGCGCGGATGGCCTTGGCCGGATAACCGTAATAACCGCGCAATACCCATTCCAGTTCCAGCAGCACCGTTTTGCAGACGGCCAGCGGCTGGCCCGAATCGATCAGTGCTATCGCCAGCGCGGCTAGGCGGCATTCCGCCGCATCGGTGGGTTTGGGCGATACGAAATAACGCGCGAGCACATTGGTATCCAGACCGATCGTGCGCTCCATGACATCACCCCGCCTGACGCCGAGACTTTGGCGTCAGCAGCGTGGCGACATCGAAATCGACCGGCACCGCCGTGGTTTTGTGGCGCAGCATGCCGGCGCCACTGGTGCGGACCGGCGTGGGCGAGCTGACCACAGCGAGTTCCGCATGTGTGCCGACGATGCGAAACCGCACCTTGCTACCGGCGCGAATACCGAGTTTCTGCCGAACATCCCGTGGAATGGTCACCTGGCCTTTGCTGGTAACGGAAAGATCGTCCATCGCTGCGCTCCGTAAAAGTAATACCGAGTAAGGATTGTAGTGAGCGCGGCTTTTGCGGGCAAGCGTACGTCGCCGAAAAATTTGGCGCGGGCTGAAGAAAACTCATTGTTGAATTGATTTAGACGTGGCGAAAAGTGGACTTTATCCAATTAAAGCGCCGCCGCAAATGCCCGTAGTTGAAGCGAAGAAAAAAGACGCTCACTTCTTGAAGATGCCATCGTCATTTGAACAGCTAATTTTTCAAACTTATCGGAAACTAGGTCGAACTGTTTTTGAATTTCGTACGACGGAACGATGCACTGATATTTCAAAAATTG
>JANXUW010000472.1 GCA_025351985.1 Pseudolysobacter sp. | reverse complement strand
GTTCGGGCGCAGCGCCGAAGTGCCGCTCGATATCGCCGCTATCGGCGGCGTGATTCTGCTATTGCGCCGACGTGGATCATGGCGAAAATCCAAGTCGCTCGACCTCGTGCTGCTGTTGTTCGTCTGTTATTGGCTGCCGGCATTTTTCTCCTCGTTCGATTCGGTGGTGCCGGCAAAAAGTTGGGAGACGGTCGCGGGCGATCTGCGTTTCCTACCGTTCGCACTGTTCGCCGGATATGCGCTGCGCCAAGCGAATGCCTGGCCGCGCGCGCAATTTGTGATCGCGCTGATTTTGCTGCTGTGGGTGCTGGATGCGTGGCTGCAAATCCTCACCGGTTTCAGCTTCGGCGGCGCGGCGGACAAGGAGCACCTGTCCGGCATTTTCGGTGCCGACAACCTCAAGCTTGGCCCGGTGCTCGCGGTGCTCTCGCCGTTTCTGCTGCTCGAAGCGCGCGCCCGTTTTTCGCGATTCGGCTTGATCGCGGCGTCGCTGTTGTTGCTGGTGCCGATCCTGCTCGCGGGCGAACGCGCGAGCTGGCTGAGCTTTGCGCTGGTCTGCCTGATCATGTTGTGGCGCGAAACGCGCGCGCCGCTGCGGTTCATATTGTGGTGTACGGCGGCGCTGGCCGGTGTGTGTTTTGTGGTGGCGATCGCATGGCAAACGTCGCCGGGTTTCGCCGCGCGTTTGCAGCGCTCGCTGCTCGTGCTGCAGGGTACCCACAGTGCGGTCGATGAGGCATCGGCCGGTCGTTTGCGCATCTGGCATACCGCGCTGGCAATGGGTGCGGCGCATCCGCTCAACGGCGTCGGTGTGCGCGGCTTTCGTTATGCGTATGAGACGTATGCTGAACCCGGCGATTTTTTCGTCGATCCGGTCACGCACGAAGGTGCGTCGCATGCGCACCAGTTGCTGCTGGAACTGTTCAGCGAGACCGGCGTGCTTGGCGTGCTCGCGTGGTTGATCGGTGCCTGGTTCGCGATTCGCGCATGGTTGCGCGCCGATGTCGCGGCACGTGGGCGCGCACTTGCGCCGGGGCTGGCGTTGATTGCGATGTGTTTCCCGCTGAATACCCATCTCGCCTTTTATTCGGCGTGGTGGGGTTTGTTGTTCTGGTGGTTGCTGGCCTTGTATTGCGCCGCGTTGCAGAGCGAAATGAGCGAGGTCACCGATGTCGCGTGAACCGCTTTCCGCTGTCGTCACGACGTTGAACAATGCGGCAACCCTGGAGCGTTGCCTGACGAGCGTGGCCTGGGCCGACGAGATCGTCTTGCTCGATTCCGGTAGCAGCGATACGACGCTGGCCATCGCGGAAAAATTTCATTGCCGCATTTTCAACGAGCCGTTCAAAGGCTATAGCACACAAAAACAATCGGCGGTGGACAAGGCCACGCATGCGTGGATCTTGCTGCTGGATGCCGATGAGGCGCTGGCCGACGGCGCGCGCGAACACATCGAAAAAGCGCTCGAAAATCCGCAGGTCGCGGGCTTTCGCCTGCCACGCCGTGAGCAGATGTTCTGGACCTTCCAGCATCGCTGGAGCTGGGTCAATGCGCATCTGCGGCTGTTCGATAAACGCCGTGGCAGACTCAACCAGGTGCCGGTGCACGCAGCGCCCGAAGTCGATGGCAAGGTGATCACGTTGCGCGCGCAGATGCTGCATTACGGCGAGCCAGATATCCACACCAAGGTCGACAAGATCAATCATTATTCGACCGGACTGGTCGCCGACAAACTTGCGCGCGGCAGTCGTTTCGCAGCCGCGCGCATGCTGGTTTATCCGCCGATATTTTTCGTGCGCCAGTATATTTTCAAGCGCTATGTCCTCACCGGCTGGGCCGGATACATCAGCGCCGCGACGGGCGCGTATTACGTGTTTTTGAAATACGCCAAGCTGCATGAAGCGCGGCGACGCAAGCGCGATCGGTAGCGAGTGCGAACACGGATCGCAGTTTCGCGTCGATTCCCATTTTTCGTCATTCCAGCGAAGGCTGGAATCCATTTTGATTTTGCTTTGTGCTGCGAAGCAGGTTCTATAGAGCAACATCAAAATGGATTCCAGCCTTCGCTGGAATGACGCATTTTTTTGCTTTTCCAGTTCGCTGTTCCCGCGAATTTCGCTGCGCTACGGTTTCGGCAACCGCGCATCCTTGAGCAACTGCAGTGCCATGAATCCCACTGCCGCGGCGCCGCCGACCAGCAACGCCCACAGCAGCCAGGATTTCCACGGATAGGGTTCCGGTGTCGGCAGCGCCGCTGCGGTAGCCGCCGCGCCACGCAAGGTTTCACGCGCACCGAGCGTGACCAGCGGCGGTTGCCAATCGTGACCGAGATGCGCGCGCAATTGCATGAGCGCGGCGTTGACCGGTGCATCGCCACGGCGTTCGCTGCGTTGACCGGCGACCAGCCGATATGGCCCCGGCGCCTGCGCGAGAAATACAAAACGATCCGGGCGATACGCGACACTGAGCGAGGCCGGTACGCTCAGCGCCTGCGCCGGTTCGATGCGCCATTCGCGTGAGCGCAGACCGTTGCCAATCGCGATTTCGTCGTTGCTGAGCAAGGCACCATCTTGGCGCAAACGGAACGCGGTGAAGTGTGCGCGTTGGCTCCAGCCTTGCGTGCCAGCGCCGCCGCCGAGCCGGCTCAGCGCGGACATTTCGGCGATGGAATTATCGCTCGCCAGCGTCACGCGCAGCGCTTCCACATTCAACGCGCCGGGCAACAGGTATTGATATCCGGGCGGATGCTGATTCTGTGCGGTGGATGCTGGCGCGTTCGTGGCTGGCGCGTTTTGTGCGCTCAGCGGAACGTCGATCCACTGGCGACCGGGACGTTGCACGCTGGTACGCGACAGCAGTCGCGCCTCCACGCTGAAACCTGCGCCTGGCGTGCTGCCGCTGTCGAGTCGACGCAACCGCAGATATTTTGCGTGCGCTTGCTGCAACACGATCTGGCGGCGCACGAGCGTGGCGTCGTTCTGGCGCAAATCCATCACGCCGGCCGCGTCGACGAGCGTGCGCCAATGCTGCAAGTCATCGCTCGCATCGACCGCGAACTGCGCGTTCAACGCGCTCGCAGTGTTCGTATCCTGCAACCACAGGCTTTCGATCGGCGCATCGATCGCGCTGGCATCGAGCAGATAATCGGTGTGCGTGCTGGCAGCGTGGGCATTGCCGGTTTGCGTATCGAGCTTGCGCAAACGCCCGGCCGCGTCGCGTTCGATCTGGATATGCAGATCGTCGTTGGCCGGGTCATCGGCGTTGCGCGGCAGCGCGAAACTCGGCAGGTTGACGCGCTCTTCGTGATACAAAACCTGAGTGTCAAACGCCACCGCCTGCAGCGGTACGGCTTCGTCGGCGGCGTTGAAAACTTCGAGATCGCGCAACTCCGGATCGAACAGCGCCGCATACACTTCCGGTGTGATTTCGATCTGGTACGCGCTGCTTTCCGCGCCGGTCGCGAGCGGCCACGCATACGCGAAATCGCCGGACTTCGCCGCCATGACATCGCCACAGAACAGGGCGAACACGACACCCGCCAGCATCGTGCGATTCAGCACAACAGACTTCATTCGCCGTCTCCGTTTGCTGCTGTCAATTGGCGCGGTGGCACCGGCGCAAAATAGCCGACCACGAGCAGCAAGACGCCGACCGCAAGGAACGACACAATGCCCGGCAAGTCGCCGAGATGATGCCGGTCGACCAGGATCAGCTTGGCCAGTACCACGCCCATCAAGGCCGCGCCGCCGATCCACACGCCACGGATCTTGCGCTTCGCGCCGAACAGCATCGCCGCGATGCCGACCACGCTCCAGACCAGCGACAGGCTCGCCTGGGTGACGGTGGAGTCGAACATGGTTTCGTTCCACGGCACGTCGGCGAGAAAATGCACGCTGCGCAGCGTGATCGACGTCAACAGCGCAAAACCGAACAGGGCAAACACACGCAGGCCCGCTTCCTGCGAGATCGCGCTTGCGTTGTTGTGATCGCTACTGCGATACCAGCGCAACATCAACAATGCGACCAGACACTGCGCGAGTTCCAGCGGATTCAGCAGTGGCACATACGGCAACGGCGTGGCGTGGCCCTCGACGAACAGGCCGAGCAGCAGGAACAAACCCAGCACGATTCCGAGCGTGGCAAGCAACGCCGTGCGCAACGAATCGGCCAGTGCCGGCAGCGGATAGTGCACGAGCGATTTGCGTTCCAGAGTCAGCCAGAACAATGTCGCGAACGGCAGCAATCCGGCCAGCACGACCCAAATCGGCGCGAGCGAAAAATGCACCTCGGCGAGATGGCCGAACTCGGCGCCGAACAGCAAAACCAATGTCCACAGGAAAATGAATTGCAGCACGCTCATGCCCTTGCTGAGCGCCGGCTGCAGACAATGCAGGCAGCGCAGCGCGGCCAGCAGCCAGATCGCCCAGACCGGGATCGCATAACCTTCGAGCGGGCCGTGCTGCTCGAACGCGATGATGCCGATCATCGGCAACGCCAGCGGGAAAATGATTGCCGCCGGCAGCGCACAATCCTGCCAGCGCAGGCGTCGCAGCAACTCCGCGCCGATCCAACCGCTGATCGAGACAAAGCCGAACGCCCAGAGTGTTTTCAGATTCTCCGCAGCGAAAGTGTGGATCTCGTTGCCGCCGAGCAGATACCACCAGCCCAGCGCCCACCAGAACATCGCGTGACTGAGCGGCGCCTTGCTGTCGCGCAGGCTCAACAATCGCGCGCTGGCAAAACCGGCGAGACTGATCAGCAGCGCGCAAAAAAACGTGCCGTTGAAGATCACCTGCGTCTCGCGCACCGGCACATGCTCTGGATCGAAATGCAGCGCGAGCGAGCACGCCGCGGCGAGCTGCAACCCGTAACCGATCCAGCGCGGCAGGCGACGTTGTTGACGCAATCCGAGCCAGACCAGCGCCGCACCTTCGAGCGCCCATGCACATGCGGTGGTGCGTGCCGACAGCGCCAGCGGCACCGCGAGTGTGGCGAAACCCAGCGCGAGCAAGGCGTGCGATTCGCCGAGTAGCTTGAGCGAGAAACGGCGCAGCAACAGCCACGCCAGCGTCGTGTAAACCGCCGCCGCGATCACCGCGCTGAAAGCGAGTGTCAGGCGATCGCCGTGCAGCAATCCGGCGAGCAACGGGAACGCGATCAGCGGTGTGCCGAACACCAAGGTGGAGTCGATGAAATCGCGACGATCCGGCGCCTGGCGCCGCGCATACAACACCGGGATCGCGAGATAGAACAGCCAGAACAGAATCAGGAACGGCGTGGTGCTCGCGAGGTGTTCCGGCCGGTAACTCAGCACGCCCCACGCGCTGCCGATGCCGAAGGTGAACGCAAAGCCGATCAGGTTCAGCACGCGCCACGGCTTGCGCCACGCGATGCCGAGAATCGCCGCGTTCAACAACGCGTAATACGAGAACAGCGCGACATGACTGCCACCGCCGGTCGACACCAGAATCGGCGACAGAAATCCGCCGATGATGCCGAGCACCGCCAGCGCGATCGCATCCTGCAACACGGCGAGTACACCGATGCCGGCGACGAGGATCAGCAATAGTGCAAACGCCGCGCCGCCCGGAATCAGGTGATAGACGCGGAAGGCACTGAACACCAGCATCATCAGGATGCCGATGCAGCCGCCCTGCAAGCTCAGCGCGAACGAACGATTCTGTTCGCGCTTGCGCCACGCAAACACCAGCCCGGCCAGCGTCACCGCGGCAATGGCGGCGAGGCGCAATTCGATCGGCAGACTCAGCCAGCCTTGGTCGGCGGCGTATTTGATCAACGCGGCGACGCCGGCGAACAGTACCAGCATGCCGATCTTGACCGGCACATTGCCTTCGGTAAACCAGCGTTTGATGGCGGTGATGCCGCGCTCGATGGAATCCGGTTCGCGACGCACGACCGAGCGTGGTATGGCTGGCGTCGTAACGTGGTCGGGATTTTGCGACGGCATTGATGCGGCAGCAGGTGCATCGAACTCGGACGTTGCGGCCGCGGGGCGATCGGCTTGTGTTGTGGTTTGCGCTTGCGGGATATAAACCCGCGCCGGGATCGGCGCGGTCGTATTGGCCGACGGAATTGCCGATGGAAAATCGAGGCCGGCTGCCGGCTCGTCGCGCAACGTCACCGATTGCGCTGCGGTATCGATACGCGCCTTGTCGGTATCCATTGATTTGCTGATGCGCGCATTGCGCAGCGCAACGAGGTCACGTTCAAGCTGGCTCACGCGTGTGGCGAGAATGCGCCAGCGTGCCATGAACAATCCGCTGATCGCGCCGAACACCAGACCGGCACCCCACGCCTCGTTTTGAAATATTCCGCCGCACAGGATCGCGCCGAAAATCGCGCCGATCACCAACAATAAAAAGCTCATGCGTTATTCCCCTGTAAGACCGGATCGTGCCGCGACGGAACGAGGCCAGTGTTTCCATCCTGCGAAACCAGCATTACGACAAACCGGCAAACGACGGGACATTGTCGATCAAGTCGCGCGACAGCCGGCAGTAGCGAAGCGTATGCCTGGCCCACATCGCCCGCGCCGATAGTATCAATACAGCGGCGGTTGCTGCGCGGGACGCGACTTGAAACGCTTGTGCACCCACAGATATTGCGCCGGCGCCTCGCGCACCATGCGTTCGATCGCGGCATTGATGCGCGCGGTATCGATAGCGACATCGCTACTCGGAAAATCGACCAGCGGCGCTTCGAGCCGCATCACATAACCGCCGTCCGGCAGGCGGCGATGAAAAAATGCGATCACGACGGCGCCGGACAATCGCGCGAGATGATGGGTGGCGGTGATGGTCGATGCGGGCACGCCGAAGAACGGTGCGAACAATGCATCCTTGCCGCGCATGTCCTGATCCGGCGCGTACCAGATCGTGCCGCCGGATTTGAGATGCTTCACCGTGGCGCGAATCTGTTCCTTGGTGAACATCGCCTCGGCGTAACGCAGGCGCGCGCGCAACACCGCCCACTCAAACGCGGCATCGTCCATCACACGATACATGCCGGCGATACGGATGCGCTGCGACACCAGTCGCGCGCACAGTTCGAGGTGCGAAAAATGCGCGCCGACCAGCAGCACGCCACGGCCGGCGACACGTGCGGCTTCGAGATGTTCGAGGCCTTCGATCTGCACCGGCACACGCGCGATCGCGCGCGCGGACGCCATCCCTGCGAGCGCGAACTCGACCAGCATCAAGCCGAGATCGCGCATGTTGGCCTTCAGCAACTCCGTGCGTTCTTTTTCAGACAGTTCCGGATAGCAGATTTCCAGATTGCGTCGCGCGACACGTTTGCGCGCCGGCAACAGCGTCGGCAACAGCACGCCGAGCGCACGCCCGAGGCCGAACAACATCCGATACGGCAAGCGTGCGATCAGCCAGATCATGCCGAGCGCAAACCAGCTCGGCCAATAACGCGGCGACAGCAGCACGGCCCGCCACGCTGGTGCGGGCGTAATCGAAATGGGCGGTGTGGAATCGGCGGCAGGCATGCAGCGATTGTATGCGGACGCGCGTCTTTCGTGCGTGGCCATGGCGAATCCGGTGACGATGCACGGGCGCATGGCCGTTATACTGGCGCCATCTATGCTCACAACCATGCTCACCCGCTTCTTCTATACGCTGACGATGTACCTGCTGACGCCGGTGATCGTGTATCGCCTTGCCTGGCGCGGTTTTCGTTACCGCGAATACCTCGCGCGCTGGCGCGAGCGTTTCGGTTTTTTTCCGGACCCGCGTTTTCACGACAGCATCTGGATTCATGCCGTATCGATGGGCGAAGTGAACGCCGCGGTGCCGCTGATCGAGGCGCTGATGCGCCGACATGTCGGCTCGACCTTCGTCATCACCACGGTCACGCCGACCGGCTCCGAGCGCGTACGCAAGGTGTTCGGCGAGCGCGTGTTTCATGTCTACTTGCCGTACGATCTGCCGGCCTCGATCTGCCGGTTCCTGGCGCGTGTAAAACCGCGCCTTGCGGTGATCATGGAAACCGAAATCTGGCCCAATCTGTTTTCTGCGCTGGCGCGGCGCGGAGTGCCCCTGCTGATCGCGAACGCCCGCGTGTCGGCACGGTCGGTGCGCGGTTACCGGCCG
>JANXUW010000433.1 GCA_025351985.1 Pseudolysobacter sp. | reverse complement strand
GTCTCAGCAGCAATCCCGATGTCACGCTCGATCTGCTCGACAAGATTGCCGCGGCCGGCAAACCTCGTCCGCTGATGGTGGCGCAGGTGCATGCGGATCTGCCGTTTCTCGGTGGCGACGCGGAAGTCGATGCGGATTTTTTCGACCTGCTGCTCGATGATCCGATGTGTCATCACCAGCTATTCGCGTTGCCACGCGAGCCGGTCGATGACGTGGAGTTTGCGCTCGGTCTGCACGCGAGCGCGCTGATCCGCGATGGCGGCACCTTGCAGATCGGTATCGGTGCGTTATCGGATGCGCTGATCTACGCCAGTCTGTTGCGACATCAGCAGAACGACGAATATCGTGCGGCATTGAGTGCGCTGCAGACCTGCGATTCGGCAAAATTGATCGCGCAATACGGTGGTACGGAACCGTTCGTACAAGGCTTGTACGGCGCCAGCGAAATGGTCATGGACGGCTTCATGCTATTGGCCAAGGCCGGGGTATTGCGGCGGCGCGTGTATGACGATTTGCTCCTGCAGCGCGCACTTGATGCAGGCGTGATCGGCGAGACTTTGGCTGAGGATTCGCTACAGCGTTTGCTGGCATGCGGTGCAGTCGCTGCGCACATCGATCACACCGAATTGGCGCGTTTGCAGCGCTTCGGCTTGTTGCCGCCGGATTGCCGCATCGACGGCGCGTTATTGCAGTTTGCGAATGGCGCAGCGATCGGCACCGATCTGAATATCGAACACGATCGCGTCGCGCTATCGAAACACATGGCCGGAAGAAAGCTGCGCGGCGGTCATTACCTGCACGGCGCGTTTCATCTCGGTTCCAGCGATTTTTACGCGTGGCTGCGCGGCCTCGATGGCGAGGATTTTTCCGGCCTCGCGATGTCGCGCGTTTCGCACGTCAACGAGTTGTATGGCGGCGCTGAAACCTTGCAGAAGGCGCAGCGTCGCGATGCACGTTTTTTCAACACCTGCATGATGCATACGCTGCTCGGCGCAGCGATTTCCGATGCACTGGAAAACGGCCAGGTGGTCAGCGGCGTCGGCGGGCAATACAACTTTGTCGCGATGGCGCACGCGCTCGACGACGGCCGCTCGATACTGATGTTGCGCAGCACGCGGCGCAGTCATGGCAAGCTGCAATCGAATATCTTGTGGAACTACGGCCACAGCACGATTCCGCGGCATTTGCGCGACATTGTCGTCAGCGAATACGGCATCGCTGACCTGCGCGGAAAATCGGATGAAGAGTGCATCAAGGCGATGCTTGCGATCACCGATTCGCGTTTTCAGGATTCGCTCATCGCAACCGCGCAGCGCGCCGGCAAGCTGGCGCGCGATTATCGTTTGCCCGACAGCGCACGACAGAACTCGCCGCAGCGTTTGCGTGCCGCGTTGCAGCCGTTCAAAGCGCGCGGATTGTTCCCGGCGTTTCCTTCCGGCTGCGATTTTTCGGCGGACGAATTGCGCTTGTTGCCGGCCTTGCAGCTGCTGAAAAATCAAACCGCGAGCGTGGCGCAATTGCCGCAGTTGATCTGGCGCGCGCTTGTGCATGGCCGTCCCAGTGCGGAGATGGCGCCGCTGTTGCAACGCATGCGGCTGGATCGCCCGCACACGCTGGGTGAACGGGTCTACCGCCGCTTGCTGACGCAGGCGTTGCGCGCGTCATCGCCGATGTGATGCCGATGCGTCAGCGACAAGATTCGACGTGCAGATTTCAGCGCGATGCCGATTCAGCGCAGACCGCGACGATCGTGAATCCTGCAGCGCTGGCATGCACGTTCGCCGCACCGCGCCAATGGTTTTTCGACAGCGGACGCAATAATCCGACCACGCGGCCCTGATCGACAACCAGTAAACGATCCGCGTGGCAGTCGGGCGATGCGAGAGTTGCTTCAATGCGCACACCGTCGAGATTGATGCCGTTGTGCGGCTCGCTGAATTCCAGTGTTGTAACCGCGACCGGTCGCGCATCGTTCGGCACGGTTTGCCCGATCGACTGCGCCTGCGGCCACGCAAACGGCCCGAGGCGTAGCGGCCGCATCAGTTCCGCGGCCTGCTGTGTGACGTGTGTATCGGTTTCGCCCGAGCGATCGCGATCCGGCCAGATGCCTACGACCGCAGCCAGTGCGGTATCGTCGGCGATTTCGCGGGCATGGATCATCGTGATCGGCATGCCGACTTCGGCGGCCAGCGCAAACAGCGAAACCATTCCCACCGACACCAGTGCGACTTTCCCCGCGCCACGACGACTCAGCAAGACAATCAACAAGCCGGCCCACGCCAAAGTCGACCACGGCAGATAGCGCAGTGCATAAACCTGCTCGGGAAACTCGACGAAATAGTCGAAACGCGTCAGCGCGATCAATCCGGCTACCGCCAGACCGAACCATGCCAAGGCAAAACCGAGCTGACCGATCACATGAAAACTGGCCGGATAACGACGCGCGTGCCAAGTTGCCCAGAGCAATACGAACACAAATATCGCGCCGAAAATTGCTTGCGGAAATACGCTGCGGCGCACGTCGCCAAACGCGCCGGTCCACAGTTGCGCGATGCCGCCGATGGGCGCGAGCTGATGTGGCAACGCCGCTGCCGCGACCGGATCGACCAACGGCCAGAACAGATAGATCAATGGACTCGCCAGCGTGCGCAACGCCAGCACGCCTTGATCGAGCGGATGCAGGCTCAGCGGCACGCCGCTGCTGCCTTTCAGAAAAGTGTAGATGATCAGTGTGGATAACAGGCCGGCGACGACGATAAGCCACGAAGACAACCGCGCGCGCTGCACGAACAACAACGCAAAAACGGCGACAAATGCCGCGCTGCCGCTGCCGAAATTCAACGCGGCGAGTAGACACAAAACACTGGCGCCTAGCACGTTGCCGCGGCTGGACGGTTGATCGTGATCGGCATGCAGCAAGGCGACGGCACCGGCCAGACACAGCAGCACGCTGTAGACATGCAGGCTCTCGTTATCGTGCAGCAATGCGCGTGCATTGCCGAGCCAGAATATTCCCAAGGTCAGCACCAAGGCGATCGCCGCACGCGTTGCTGGTGCGACGCCGGCGCAACGTTTCAGCGGCAGCAGCAAAACAGCGAGACAGCTCAGAGCGAGCAGCAGACCGATCACGATTTGCGGCAATTCATCACCGCCGAACCAGCGCAAGCTGGCAAGCCGCACGAGATTCGCGAATAGCTCGGGATGGCCATTTTCAGCGGCGATCACGCTCGCCGGAAACGGCTGCGAAAGCAGACGCGCGTAGTGCTGCCACGCGTCGGCATACGGCACGCGCGGCGACAGCACGAGCATCGCCACCGCGCCGAAGATCACATAAGCGAACGCAGCGAATATGAAATAACGCTGTGCCCACCGTTTTATAAAATCGCGCTCGACGGCGTTGCGGATCGAATTCATGCGGAAAATTTTATCAGTCCACCGCCGTGGATGGCGGGGCGGCAATGATACCCGGGTCGCAAGTGTCGGGTGCTGCAAAACTGGGCCTCGATTGCGCTACCATGGGTTGGGAATGGGCGCCAAGGGGAGTTGTCCGGCGCCCACACTGACAGCGTGGCACGGGGTGCCAAGCTAGTTAAAACCGCATTCGGGCAATCGGAGACTTTCCGCGATGAGCGATATATTCCTGCGACTGGTGGCGTTTGTTCCCGAGCGCACTCGAGTTCACGTGGCCAAGTTCGCGGGCGATGCCAAGTCGGTGCGCAGCTGGATCACGCACCTGCCACTGACCAACGCCGATCTGTGCGCGCGCCAGCTGCTTGATGCGCTGCGTGACATGAACAAACAACGGCTGGAGCCGGCCGCGCGGCTGGAATCGCTCGAATTGCTGCGCGCGCCGTTGACGCAATTGCAAAGCGTGCTCGATGTGCGTGCGCGCGGCGACAGTTTTCCGCTGCCATCGGTGAAGCGTCAGTCGATGGATGTGGCGCAGGATCTGCAGCACGAAATGTCGGTGGCGTATGTCGTGGCGCTCTACGATTTCTGCGCGCCGTCGGGCGATGTGCCGTTCATGAAAGGCAAGTCGGT
>JANXUW010000410.1 GCA_025351985.1 Pseudolysobacter sp. | reverse complement strand
GCGTTACAGAAACCAGTTTGTCACCGACCCGCCTATCTCACTACTGCATCCTGTCTTGATGAATGCCCAAATTCTGCCTGTTCGTAGCCTTATAGCGCCTTCCGCGCAGCTCGATGCCACGGTGCTGACGCAAAGCGCGTTGACCGTGATCGCCACCGAAGCGCGCGCCATCGAGGTGCTGAAACAGCGCATCGATTCGAGTTTTCTCGCCGCCTGCGAGCTGATGTTCGCGTGCCAGGGCCGCGTGATCGTCTCCGGCATGGGCAAGTCCGGGCATATCGCGCGCAAGATCGCCGCCACGCTCGCCTCCACCGGCACGCCGGCGTTTTTCGTGCACCCGGGCGAAGCCAGTCATGGCGATCTCGGCATGATCACGCACAAGGATGTCGTGCTGGCGCTGTCCTACTCCGGCGAAACCGATGAATTGCTGACGATTTTGCCGCTGATCAAGCGCCAGAATATTCCGCTGATCGCGATGACCGGCAACGCGCAATCCTCGCTCGCGCGACTGGGCGACCTGCATCTCGATGTCAGCGTACCGGCGGAAGCCTGCCCGCTCGGCCTCGCGCCCACCGCCAGCACCACGGCCGCGTTGGTGATGGGTGACGCATTGGCGATTGCGCTGCTCGAAGCGCGCGGTTTTACTTCCGATGATTTTGCGCGCTCGCACCCGGCCGGTTCGCTGGGTCGGCGCTTGCTGCTGCACATCAGCGACATCATGCACACGGGCGACAAGATCCCGAGCATAGACGCGAATGCAACGCTGTCGGCCACGCTCATGGAAATGACGCGCAAGGGCCTCGGCATGACGGCCGTGGTCGACGATCAGCAACGCCTGCTTGGCGTGTTTACCGACGGCGATCTGCGCCGCGCGGTGGACGACGACGATATCGATCTGCGCACCACGCCGGTCACGCAACTGATGACCGCACGGCCCAAAACCATCACCGCCGACAAACTCGCGGTCGAGGCTGCGCGCCTGATGGAAGACCACAAGATCCATGCATTGCTCGTGGTGGATGCAGAGCAGCGCGTGGTCGGCGCATTGAATATCCACGACTTGCTGCGCGCCCGCGTGGTCTGAAGTTCGTCTGCACGGCGAACGAGGCATGGCAATATTTCTGCCGTTCAGCATTGCGTTAGGCGCGATATTGCTATTATTCGGCGCTGTGACAGCGCCACGCGATCCCGCTTGATGTCACCGTAAAAATCACCGCTGAGATGCCATGTCTGTGAACGACCTTCCCGCCGATATCCACGAACGTGCCGCGCGTGTGCGCCTTGCCGTGTTCGATGTCGATGGCGTGTTCACCGACGGACGGCTGTGGTTTTCCGAGGACGGCCGCGAACTCAAGGCATTTTATGTGCACGACGGTCTGGGCCTGAAGCGCCTGCTGGCGAACGGCATCGAGGTCGGCATCATCACCTCGCGCATCAGCCATCTGGTCACCGAACGCATGGCCGAACTCGGCGTTGCTCACGTCTATCAGGGCCAAGAGCACAAACTCGCGTGTTTCGAAAAACTCTGCCACGCACTCAAGCTCGATCCCGCGCAAACCTGTTACACCGGTGATGACTTGCCCGATCTGCCGGTGATGCGCCAGGTGGGGTTGGCGATCGCGGTGGCGAATGCGCATCCGTGGATCAGCGAGCACGCGCACTGGCGCACCGAACGCGCCGGCGGCGCGGGTGCGGTGCGCGAAGTCTGCGACCTGCTGCTGCGCGCCCAGGGCAAGGCCGAGGCCGAGCTCAAGCGTTATCTGTGATGGAACGTAACAACTGGCTGTTGATCATCGGGCTGGCGGCGTTTGCCGCACTCACGCAATTGCTGGTGTGGTACGTGCGCCCGAAAAAAGACGCCGATCCATTTGTCGGCGCGCCGCGCTCGGATTACACCCTGCAGAATTTCACGATGAATGCACTCGACGACCAGGGCCATCTGTCGTTCATTCTCGAAGCGCCGCGACTCGCGCGCCGCAGCGATGACGGCATGATCTTCGTCGACCTGCCGCACTACACAATGGTCGATAGCGGCGGCAATCTGTGGAAGGGCACGTCGGACGCCGCATGGACCAACAAGGACGGCACCGAACTGATGCTCAGCGGCGCCGTAGAAATGCATCGGCTGCCGAACGACAAGGTACAGGCCGCGCAAATCGTCACCACCGACATGATGACGTGGCCCAAGGACAAGCGCATGCAGACCGCGACCCTGGCCACCATCACGCAACCGGATTCCGTCAGTAGCGGGGTCGGCATGAAGTCCGATCTCAACCTCAAAGTTGTCGAATTCCTATCGAGTTACCATGGCTCAATGTTACCCAGCAAATAATCGCAAGGCGCCTTCGGGCCCGATGTCGAAACGCCGCATCGGCGGGGTTTTGATGGCGCTGTTCCTGACGTTGCTCGCGCCGGTCGCGTTCGCGCTCAAATCGGATAACGATCAGCCGATGGACGTTACCGCGGCCACGTCGCGCATCGAAGGCGACAAGGAAGTCAGCAGCAAAAAAACCATCTATCTGCATGGCAATGTGCAGATGGTTCAGGGCACCATCAAGCTGCATGGCGACGACGCCACAATCTTCATGGACAAGGAAGACGCGCCGGCAAAAGGTGCTGCGCCGAGCGACAAGAGCAAGGTCAAGCACCTGATCCTGACCGGCAAGCTCGCGCACATGGAACAAATGCAGGACGACAACGGCGGCCTGATGACCGGCGACGCCGAAAAGCTCGACTACAAGGTCGATACCCATCTCGTCGAAATGACCGGCAACGTCACCGTGGTGCAACAGAAACAAGGCACGTTCCACGGCGAGCACATGATCTACAACACGTTGACGGGCGAGATGGTCAGCGGTGATGAAAGCGCCACCAGTCGCGTGCATATCATCCTGCAACCGAAGGAAGAAAAAGCGCCTGCGGCGAAACCGGCCGATGCCACAACAACGGTGCCGGGCGCGACACCGGCGACAACGCCAACCAAGAAAAACAAGACCAAAACCGCCCCGGTATCGCTGCCTGCAAAACCCGCTGCCGAAACCACAACCACCACGACCGACGGACACTGAACGCCATGCTCAGCGCGATCGGTCTGCAAAAAAGTTTCAGTAGCCGCAAGATTGTGCGCGGTTTCGATTTCTCGCTGTGCGAAGGCGAAGTGGTCGGCTTGCTCGGCCCGAACGGCGCCGGCAAAACGACATGTTTCTACATGGTCGTCGGCCTGATCGCAGCGGATGCCGGCAATATCCGCCTGGATCAAACCGACATCACGGTGATGCCGATGCACGTGCGCGCACGCATGGGCTTGGGTTATCTGCCGCAGGAACCGTCGGTGTTCCGCCGCCTGAGCGTGTCAGAAAATATCCTCGCCATTCTCGAACTGCGCCAAAATCTGAGCCATGCGCAGCGCAAGGACGAGCTCGCCAGCCTGCTCGAAGAATTGCAGATCACGCACATCGCCAACCAGCGCGGCATCAGCCTGTCCGGTGGCGAACGGCGACGTGTCGAGATCGCCCGCGCGCTTGCCGCCAAACCGCGTTTCATGCTGCTCGACGAACCGTTCGCCGGCATCGATCCAATTTCGGTGATCGAGATCCAGCGCATCGTGCTGCATCTGAAATCGCGTGGCATCGGCATTCTCATCACCGATCACAACGTGCGCGAAACGCTCGGCATCTGCGATCGTGCCTACATCATGAACGACGGCGCGGTGCTGGCGCAGGGTTCACCCGCGGATATCCTGACCAACGAGCAGGTGCGCGAGGTTTATCTGGGACGTGAATTTCGCATGTAACGATCCCGCCCTTGCACCGACCTTCGTCACGATCACTTCTTCCGATCCGGCGCGCTTCACGATCAGCGGGGGACGATAATTTCATCACCGGATCGCTCGCCCGCGTGCCAAACGGCGGCGATACCAACAACGCCGCGAGCGACTGGGCGCTCACAACCACCCTCACGCCGGGTGCGGCAAATGTGCCGTAGCGCACAACATCGCAATTCCGCGTCAATCGGAGAAAAGCAAGCGTTGACTCGCGCGGGGTAGTGAGCGCTATTCTTCGCTTCCAAGGACTATCGACTCGAGCGTAGAACCCCGTGAAGCCCGCGCTGCATCTACGCCTTAATCAGCAACTCGCGTTGACGCCGCAATTGCAGCAGGCGATTCGTCTGCTGCAGCTTTCCAGCATCGAGCTGGAAACCGAACTGCGCGAAGCGCTGGAAAGCAATCCGCTGCTCGAAATGGGCGACGAAGTGACCGAATCGGAAGCCGCGGCCGAACCCGATCCCGCCGAAAGTTACGCGCCCGCGCCCACCACGGTGGATACGCGCAGCGAACCCGTGCAGGAAAACGCCAGCGACTACGACAGCGCCACCACCTACGACAGCGATCCGGATTTCAGCCTCGAACACACGACCTACGGCAACGCCACGTCGGAAGACGGCGACAGCATGGAGTTGCAGGACGAGGACACCGAGGACCTGCGCGATCACCTGCTGTGGCAAC
>JANXUW010000109.1 GCA_025351985.1 Pseudolysobacter sp. | reverse complement strand
TTCGATTTCGCCAAGCTCGCGCAGACCGTACGCGTGGCGGTGCGCCAGCTTGATCGCGTGATCGATCTGAATTTTTATCCGATCGATACCGCACGTGTATCGAACTTGCGCTGGCGCCCGGTCGGGCTCGGCCTGATGGGTTTGCAGGATGTGTTTTTCCTGCTGCGCCTGCCGTTCGACAGCGATGCTGCGCGCCAGCTTTCGGCGCAGATTCAGGAAGAAATTTATTTCCACGCACTGACCACATCGTGCGAACTGGCCGATGCGCTCGGTGCACATCCGTCGTTTGCCGATACACGTGCAGCGCGTGGCGAATTGCAGTTCGATGCATGGAATATCGTGCCGAGCGATGCGGCTCGCTGGCAGTCGCTACGCGAACGCATTCAAACGTCTGGCTTGCGCAATTCGCTGTTGCTGGCGATCGCGCCGACCGCGACGATCGCCTCGATCGCCGGTTGCTACGAATGCATCGAGCCGCAGGTGTCGAACCTGTTCAAGCGCGAGACCTTGTCGGGCGATTTCCTGCAGGTGAATCGTTATCTGGTCGATGAATTGAAACGCCTCGGTTTGTGGACCGAAGCGGTGCGCAACGGCATCAAGCTCGCCGAAGGTTCGATCCAGTCGCTGCTGCAGATTCCCGAGCCGCTGCGGCTGATTTATCGCACCAGTTGGGAGTTGCCGATGCGTGCGCTGATCGACATGGCAGCAGACCGCGGCGCGTATCTCGACCAGAGCCAGTCGCTGAATTTGTTCATGGAAAATCCGAACATCGGGGTGCTGTCATCGATGTATATGTATGCGTGGAAACGCGGCCTGAAAACCACGTATTACCTGCGTTCGCGACCGGCCACGCGCATCGCCAAGACGACGGTCAGCGAAGCACCGAACGCACAGGCGGCGATGGCGGCAGTGGTCTGCTCGCTGGAAAATCCCGAGTCGTGCGAGGCCTGCCAATAATGTCCGCACAACTGCCGATGTCCGCAAAACCACAAGCGCGCCTGCTCGATCCCGGCCTCAATCTCACGTTGCGACCGATGGCCTATCCGGCGTTCTACGAAATGTATCGCGCCGCGATCAAGAACACTTGGACGGTCGAGGAAGTCGATTTTGCACCCGACGTGAATGACTTGCGCAACAAGATGACCCCGGCCGAACGACATCTGATCGAACGTCTTGTTGCGTTTTTTGCGACCGGCGATTCGATCGTTTCGAACAACCTCGTGCTCAATTTGTACAAGCACATCAACTCGCCCGAGGCGCGCATGTACTTGTCGCGCCAGTTGTTCGAGGAAGCGCTGCACGTGCAGTTTTATCTCACGCTGCTCGATACCTACGTGCCCGATCCGTCGCAGCGTGCGCATGCGTTCGACGCGATCGAACATATCCCGTCGATCCGGCGCAAGGCCGAATTCTGCATGCGCTGGATCGATTCGATCCAGACCTTGGACCGGCTAGATACGCGTGCACAGCGCCAGCAGTTTCTGCTCAACCTGATCTGCTTCGCGTGCTGCATCGAAGGCCTGTTTTTTTTCGCCGCGTTCGCTTACGTGTATTTTTTGCGCTCGCGCGGTTTGCTGCACGGACTCGCGTCCGGCACCAATTGGGTGTTCCGCGACGAGTCCGCGCATATGGCATTCGCGTTCGAGGTGATCCATATCGTGCGCAGCGAAGAACCGGACCTGTTCGATGCTGACATGCAGGCGCAAGTGCTGGCGATGCTGCAGGACGCGGTGGCATGCGAAACGCAATTCGCCGAGGATGTGTTGGGTGGCGGCGTCGCCGGATTGTCGTTGCGCGATATGCGCGGTTATCTCGAATTCGTCGCCGATCAGCGCCTGCTTTTGCTCGGTATGCCCAAGCACTACGGCACGCGCAACCCGCTCGGTTTCATGGAATTGCAGGACGTGCAGGAACTGACCAACTTCTTCGAGCGCCGCGTCTCGGCCTATCAGGTCGGCATAGTCGGCGAGGTCGTATTCGATGCCAGTTTCTGATGAATGTCGACCTGGACGTGAAGCCCTCACTTCTGTTTATGCCCACATGCTTCCACAACCCCGATCAATTCTTGCTATGCAAGACTTGATCGCCCCCTTGACTCAAGGGGGCTGAACCCATGCTCCCGGAATTGATGGGGCAATCTATCGAAGTGCGTATACTCGAAATGGTTTTCCCGGATCAGACCAATCACTACGGCACGCTGTTCGGCGGTCACGCGCTCGCGCTGATGGACAAGGCGGCGTTCATCGCCGCCTCGCGTTATTCGCGACGCACGGTGGTCACGGCGCGCTCGGAACAGATCGATTTCCGCAGCCCCGTGCGGCAAGGCCAGCTCATCGAATTGATCGGCCGCGTCGTCGCCACGGGACGCAGTTCGATGACGGTCGCGGTCGATCTGTACGCCGAAGATCTGCTCTCAGGCGAGCGCCAGCTCTGCACGCGGGCACTTCGTCATGATCGCGCTGGATGCCGAACACAAGCCGGTGGCGGTGCCGACGCTGGTTACATCTGCGTCGAATGTACCAGCTCATCATGCGGATCATCTGCTGTCGCAATAGAACGACCACGATAGATTCCACCACACTAACTTCGTCAGCGATCGGCTTGCAGCGGAAGCTGTGCAATTGTGGAAGTTTTCGTTGCTTCGACGGTGTTCCAATCCGCATCTGAATACTAGAATTGACCGCGTTCTGTGCCCTCTTGCCAGCAGGCGGAATTTGGCTCCCATTCGCCTTCGCCAAGCACTGCAGTCGCGAGATCGCCCAAGCTGAAGCCCAGCACTGAGAGAGCGGCAGCGCCGCCAGAATCTGTGCGGTTTGCCGAATTCATGTATGCACGATATTTCTCGTAGTCTCTTGCGATCAGTCGTGTTAATTCTGTCGCAAGATCGTAGGAAAGTGAGCAGCCTTCGTCGGGGCGTAAAAACGATTTTCCCGACCAGAATTGCTGAATCGTATTTGCATTCCAGAACTCGGCGCGTTTCTGCTCATCTTCGCGATGCGAGAAAATGCCTCGGCGAGGATCACGGTAAAGAGGCACGATCTGCCTTTCCATGTTTACGGCAGTGCCTTCGTTGAGCCACGCGGGAATTGCCAGCGGCGCGATCAGACAATGCGTCAGCTCATGCGCGATTATCGGCTCCATGACAGCGATCTCCGAAAGTACGAACACGAAATGTCCATAACCTCGCTGAATGAACATGCCGCTCGACATGGCGAACTCGCCGCTTGCCGGATAATAGTTGCCAACGTAGTCGTAATACTCATCGATGGTGTCGAAGACAAGCACGACATGCGGGCCGTTGCCCCACGCTGACGCGACGCCACTCAGCGCTTTCAGAATACGGTGTCGAGAGCGCTCGCAGAATTCCACAGCCAATTGCAACTGCTTGCCTTTGAGACTCGAAAGCATGGCGAACGATTGCGACTGTTCGATGTTGTAGTGCTCACCCAAGTGCATGCGCAACGCCTTGAGCCATGTCACTGCAGCACTCCGCCAATAGCTGCCAAGGGCTGCTTCATCCTGGCACCGTTTTGCCTCTTGATGAGCTACTTTCCAATCGACAATCGGCATTGTTGTATCGCTGTACCATGTCAGCTGCGGCTGAAAAATCTGACGGTCTTGATCCACGGAATCTTTTGCGATTCGATCGGCTCGATAAAAAATACGCTTGAACAATTGCATCATTTCGGCGTGTTCCCAAGTTTGCCGCAGGAGTCTATATGAGTCGCATGTTTCTCTCGCAAGTTGAGCTTGGCCAGAGATCACCTCGCTTATCTGGCGTTGACTGGCGGCGGCGACCCACGTCGATGCAGAAGCCGGAATATCCCGCAAAAAATCAGCTCGATGCGAAGATCACTTTCTATTTTATGTGTGTCCGAACGGACGTTCGTTGTCCGTGCGGACATGCTCTCGATCAGCCATTGCGCAAGGCGCAGCGCGATTGCAACGCTGGCACGGTGCGTGCTGATCGCGAACAATGCATTGCACTTGCGCGATGACGTTTTCGACCGGAGCAGATTCACATGACGTTGGATAGACGCGGCTTTCTCAAGACTTCATCGGCATTGGCGGCGGCCCTCGTGCTGGCGCGTCACGGCGGCGCTGCCGCGAAAGACTCCACGGCGCCCACACCGTATGCCGAAGCCATAGTGATCGACGGCAATCTGGTGCCGCCGTTCGACGATACCGGTGCACTCGATCAGGCCACGACGCTCGCGGTGAAGTCCTCGGGGCTGACCGCACTCAAGGCGACGATCGGCGGCAGCGCAGGCGATTTTGCGCAGACCAGCGCCGACATCGATGGATACGATCAAGGCATCCGCGCCAATCCGGCGCTGTACATGAAAATCGAGCAGGCGTCGGATTTTCTGCTGGCAAAACGCAGTGGCAAGATTGGCATCATTTATTCGTTCGAAGGTGTGGAAATGCTCGAGGCGAACGTCGAGCGCATCGATCATTTTCGCCAGCGCGGCGTGCGCGTGATGCAGTTGTCGTACAACCGTCCATCACCGTTCGCCGCAGGCGTTTTGAGCCCGCAGCCGTCCGCCGGATTGACCGCGCTCGGGCGAGACGCGATCCAGCGCATGAATGCGCTCGGCGTTTCGCTCGACCTCAGTCATTGCGACGAGGCATCGACACTCGCCGCGCTCGCGGCATCCAGCAAACCCGGCTTGATCACGCACGCCGGATGCGCAGCGGTGCTCGCGCATCCACGCAACAAGAGCGATGCCGTGTTGCGCGCGATGACGGCCAAGGGCGGCGTGGTCGGCATTTATGAACTGTCGTTTCTCGCCCGCGCGCCGCAGCAACCCACGCTCGACGATTACCTGCGCCATCTCATGCATGCGCTGAAAGTTTGCGGCGAAGATCATGTCGGCATCGGCAGCGATGCGTTGTTGATGCCGTTCGACACCTCGCCGGAAAGCATGGTCGAATGGAACAAGGATATCGCCGCGCGCAAGGCCAGCGGCGTCGGCGCGCCGGGCGAAGGTCCGCCGCCGTTCGTGATTGGCCTGAACCGCCCCGACCGCTATCGTGTGATCGCCGATGCGCTCGGTCGCCACAGTTACAAAGGCCGTGTCATCGACAAGATTCTTGGCCTCAATTTCCAGCGCGTTTTTGCCGAAACGTGGACGACTTCAGCGGCTTGATCTTGGCCGGCAAATGTCATCGGTCGGAGCACACCGATGCGCCGTGCTAGCATCTCGTGCAAATTCGGGAGAGAACGATGCGCGTGAACAAACTGGCGATGATGCTTGCGATGCTGCTCGGCGCGACGCAGGCGTATGCGGATAATCCGACGATCAATGTCGATGGCCTGACCGCGCCGGTGCTCGGCCAGGTCACGAGCTGGCGGCGTGATATCCATGCGCATCCCGAGCTCGGTAATCGCGAATTCCGCAC
>JANXUW010000407.1 GCA_025351985.1 Pseudolysobacter sp. | reverse complement strand
CCGTGTGCTCGCGCGCGTTCGCGCAGCGGCTCGATCAGGTCGCGATCGAGTTCGATCACCGTGAGTTTTTTTGCCGCACGCAACAGCGGAAACGTCAGCGCGCCCTGGCCCGGCCCGATCTCGATCAGGCGATCCTGCGGTTGCGGCGCGATCGATAACACGATGCGGTTGATGACGCCGCTGTCGTGCAGGAAATTCTGGCCGAAACGTTTGCGCGCAACATGCGGTTTGGAGTGGCGCGACGCAGCGTCGGCGGGATCGAAAGTTTTCACGGGATCGGATTTCACGGGTCGTTGGGCGGCGGTGGCGGCGCGAGCGGCGGCGCACTGATGAGTTCGGCCAGCAGCCATTCGCGAAACGCCTGAAAGGCCGCCTTGCGTCTGCTGGTTTCGGTGTAGACGAGATAGTACGCGTAACGCGATGGAATGCGCTCGCGAAATGGCGCGACCAGCGTGCCGGCACGCAGTTTTGCAGCGACCAGCGAGCTGCGACCGAGCGCCACGCCCTGGCCCTGGATCGCGGCTTGCAATGCGAGTTCGGCATCGTCGAATTGCAGGCTGTTGCGCTGTTCGATGTAGTCCACGCCCACCGATGCAAACCAGGTCGACCATAACTTGTTGGCCGAGATGATCAGTGGCAACTGTGCGAGCTGCGCGGGCGTGCGTGGCAACTTGCCGCGTCGCAGGCGCGGGCTCATCACCGGGAACAATTCATCGTCGAGCAGTTTTTCGCTCAGCGTGTTCGGCCATGCGCCCGCGCCGTAGCGAATCGCCACATCGACATTGTCGGTGCGGAAATTGGCGAGCGTGGTATTGCTCTGCAGGTTGAGCTGGATTTCGGCATGCCGCTGCAAAAATCCACCGAGCCGTTCGACCAGCCACGCCGACGCAAACGACGGCGTCACGCTGACCGTCAGCACATGCGTGGACTCGCGCTCGCGTACCTTGCCGATCGCCGTGCTGAGTGCATCGAGGCTTTCGCGCACGCCGAGCACGAGTTGCTGGCCGGCCTCGGTGAGCTGGGTCTGGCGACCGTTGCGCTCGAACAAGCGCAGTTTCAATTGTGTCTCCAGCGCCTGGATCTGGTGGCTGACCGCGCCGTGCGTAAGATGCAGTTCGAGTGCGGCGCGCGTGTAGTTGAGATGACGCGCAGCCGCCTCGAAGATGCGCAAAGTACGCAATGCGGGAAGGTGTTGCCAGGATTGCGTCATCTGTGAGGAAAATTGGCCGTTAGTGCGAGAAAATATCGATTCCGTGGCGGATTGTCTAGGAATATCATCGGCGCATTCCATCCGGTCGCGCATCAGGCTCACCAATCACCTTGGCAGAAGTACTGCGCTGCTGCGAATTTTCCACCGCTGATTGTCGTTCAAGGATCTTGGCAATGAATCTCTCCACCATAGTGCGATTACTGCTGCTCGGTATGATCTGGGGCAGCTCCTTCATCTTCCAGCGCATCACCGTGCCGGTGCTCGGCGTGGGCATCACCGCAGCGGGACGCGTGCTGCTCGGCGCTCTCGTCATCCAGTTGCTGCGGCGTTCGCTGGCACAGCCGTTGTTGTGGCGCGCACGCTGGAAGGATTATCTGATTGTCGGCGCGTTGACGGCGGGTGTTCCGCTGCTGTTGTTCGCGGCCGCCGCGCGGCAATTGCCGGCCGGATATTCCGCGGTACTGAATTCCACCGTGCCGATGTTCACGGTGTTGCTGCTGTGGACGACGCAGCAGCAGCGTCCGTCGAGCTCGAAGCTCGCCGGCGTGCTGGCCGGTGTGCTCGGTGTCGCGGTGCTCGCGCGTTTTGGCGTCGTCGAGATGAACATCGACACGATGCTCGCATTCGGCGCTGGGCTCGGCGCATCCGCGTTGTACGCGATCGGCGCGATCGAATCGCGGCGCCGTTTTGCCTCGAACGAACCGATGGCGATCGCCGCCGGCACGCAGACCGCAGCCGCGCTGATTCTCTTGCCGATGCTGTTTTCATCGGTGCCAACGCAGTGGCCCGCGCTCACCCCTATCATCGCGCTGCTCGTGCTGGGGCTGTTGTGCACCGGCGTGGCTTACGCGTTGTATTTTCGCCTGCTGCGCGACGTCGGCAGCGAACGCGCGACCACAGTGACGTTTCTCGTGCCGGTATTCGCGCAACTCTGGGGCAGCCTGTTCCTCGGCGAATCACTGGCATGGCCGAGCATACTCGGACTGGTTTTGGTATTGCTCGCGGTGGCGCTCGTGTTCGAGCGCGTGCCGGGCTTGCGGCCGAAAGCGGCTATCGTTCTGAGCAGCGCCGTGGTCACCAAACACGTCTGAACAAAATCTCGCCGACGCGCCGTTTCAACTCGCGGCTTTATTGCGGCGTGTATTGACCAATTGCAGCGCCATGCGCGCAGCAGCGATGAGGCTGGAAGGATCGGCCTTGCCCTGGCCGGCGATATCCAGCGCGGTGCCATGATCGACCGAAGTGCGAATGAACGGCAGCCCGAGCGTGATGTTCACTGCCTCACCGAAACCCTGCGCCTTGAGCACAGGCAAACCCTGGTCGTGATACATCGCGAGCACCGCATCGCACAACGCGAGTTGTTCCGGCACAAACGCAGTATCGGCAGGTAGCGGTCCGATCAACTGCAAGCCTTGCGCACGCAGGATTTCCATGGCCGGAATGATCGTGTCGATTTCCTCGCGGCCGAGATAACCGCCTTCGCCAGCGTGCGGATTCAGACCGAGCACGGCGATGCGCGGCGCGGCGATAGCAAACTTCTCGCGCAGGTCGCGATCGAGGATGCGCAAGGTCGTGATCAGGCCTTCTCGTGTGATCGCATCCGGCACGTTGCGCACTGAAAGATGGGTGGTCGCCAGCGCGACGCGCAGGTTCGGCGTGGCGAGCAACATCACGACATCGACGTTGGCGCGTGCGGCGAGAAATTCGGTGTGTCCGGTGAACGGAATCCCGGCTTCGTTGATCACGCTTTTGTGGACCGGGCCGGTGATCAACGCATCGAATTCGGCGTTGCGGCAACCCTCTGCTGCGCGTGTCAAAGTGTCGATGACATACGCTGCGTTGGCCGCATCGAGTTGACCCGCGTGGCTGGCGCTACGCAGCGGAATATCGATGCAACGCAGACTGCCAGGCGCGCGTTGTTGCATATATTCCGTGGCGACATAAGGCGCGATGTTTAGCGCCAATCCGGCCGATCGCGCTGCTGCGCGCAATAACTGCGGATCGGCAATGGCGATAAGGTCGGCCCGCAGATTGCTATGTGCGAGTGCGGCCAGCAGTTCGGGGCCGACGCCGGCGGGTTCGCCCGGCGTGATCGCCAGTCGCGGCAAGCGGGGGAGAGGATTCAGCGAAGTTGGTGCGGGCATCACGTCGGCTCCCGAGGCACTTTGGC
>JANXUW010000391.1 GCA_025351985.1 Pseudolysobacter sp. | reverse complement strand
CTTTAATCGCCGGTTCGATTTGGCCGCACTGATTCCCCGTCTTATCCTCGCCGCTGTACAGACGCCACCACTACCTTACAAGCTCGCAACGATGGATGCGTGATGTGGGGAATCAGGACCCTTTTTGAAATTACGACATTGGTAGGAGGCGTTTCCGCTTCTTACATCGTGTACGTCAACCTCGATAATAACAACCAGGTGAACCAGATGGTAAAAATCTACGCGGATCCCGGAACGACGGTGCAGGCATTCTCAGCAAACGCCTCGCCTGCTAAAAGCACCGGCGGCTTCATGAGCATTTCTGGACACTTGATCAATTATCCGTAGTCAACAATGCGCGGCGCCGGGTAGACCAGATCGCTTGAACAGTTCCGAGGTTCGATAAAGGATTTTCTTCGATGGAGTTATGCAGCTATGAAGAGTGGCTGATTGAATTACACCGCCGCTGGCGCCGATTCAATAGCCTTACGCGCGGCGAGAACCACATCGCATAGGTCTGCGAGCAACGTTGCGGGGTATCCGTTGGGGCGACGAAACGGCTCTGGTGAATACCGATGTGCGGGGCCGCAGCTATTCCCCCAAAGGCAAGACGCCCGTGGCGATGGCCATCGGCGGCACGCGCCAGAAACTCTCCATGATCGCCAGCGTGACCAATCAGGGCAAGGGGCGCTGGATGATTATCGAGGGCGCCTTCAATCACGAGAAACTCATCGAGTTCCTCGCATCGTTGATCACCGATGCCGGGCGCAAGGTGTTCCTGATCCTGGACAACCTCGGCGTGCATCACTGCAAACCGGTGAAGGCATGGCTGGCTCAGCGCAGGCAGCAGATCGAAGTGTTCTACCTGCCCAGCTACAGCCCGGAACTCAATCCCGAGGAACGATTGAACGCCGATCTGAAGCATGTCATCCGCCGCAAGGACCCATCCGCACGAAGTCCAAACTACGCGCTGCCGCCGAGGATCACATGCAGATCGTCGCCACCCATCCTGAGCGCGTCAAGGCGTACTTCCAGGACCCGCGCGTCAAGTACGCTGCGTGAATCTATTTGAGGGCCGGATCAATAATTTGCTAATTTTCCTAACAACAGGTGAAAACTACACAATTGACGACGGTCGCTTCTTGATCTGGATCAAGTGTTATTGAGTTGTGTAGCGAACACTAACCAACTATTGCAAAAGCGAACGAATTGGTATTTCATAAGGAACGAGTGTGCTGGGGCCATCGGAATTCTCGCGCGCGCAAGAGAGTACGTGCTACGTCTCCTTGTCTGCTGCGTCTCGGGTCTGATTCGATCCGCCCCTGAAAGCACAAAATCAACAAACGTCAGGGGACGGTGATGGGTAACTCACGTATTTCGTATTCCAAAGTCCTGCTGGGCGCTCTGCTCAGCCTGCTATATCCGTTGTTCGCTTCAGCTGCCTTCGTGGGCGGCGCGACCTATCCGCTGCCGAACAATACCGGTCTCGTAACGATGTCGGGTTCAGGCATGGGCCGCACCGGCGGTGAAGCGTGGACATTTGCGTCTGCCACGCCCACGGCGCAGCAGACGCTGTGGTGGGGCGCTGCGCTGAACGGAGCGCAGTTGTCGTTCAACAGCAACACGTTCGCCGGTGCAGGCGAGACAATGACGTACAACGCAGGGTTATCGAACCCGGTGGGCGGCACGGTGATATACACCGGCTCGACGACATTCTCGGGCAACAGCACCCCGGTGTTCACCCGGCTGGTGATGACGTTCACGGAAAACTCGAACGGCCCCTTGATCGCGTCGAGTACGCTTAACATCGACACGAGCGGCGCCGGCGCGGGCACAGTGGGCGAGGTATTGCCGCTCAATGCCACGCCGATGGGATATTCGGTCAACCTGCAAATGCAGGCGTCGTACTCGTCGAATTCGGGATTCCAGCCCGCGCTCGATTTTTACGACGCCGCCGGCTCCTTGCACGGCGGCGGCGGCACGGCCTACAGCTCGTTCAGTGGCGGATATTATTTCGACACGCCGCCGACGATCGGCAGCTTGTCCTCGACGAGTATCGTGGTGCAGGAAAGCGCGACGAGCGGCTTGGTCACGTTTCAGGTGGGCGACGCAGAAACGGGCGCGAACGGTGTGACGGTGACCGCCACCAGCGACAATCAAACCTCGGTGCCGAACGCGAACATCACGCTCGGCGGCAACGGTTCGTC
>JANXUW010000375.1 GCA_025351985.1 Pseudolysobacter sp. | reverse complement strand
GCCTGTACAGCGCGCGCCTGCACTGCGCTCTCGCCCGATGGTGACGCGATGGGCTTCGTTTGCCGTGGCAGCGGCCGTGGTGGCGGCTGTGCTTGTCACCGTGCCACACAGTTTCAAACTAGGCTCGCAAACATCCGTGATCGCGCAACAGCAAATCACGCTGCCGCCGGCCGGGGACGAAATTTTCCGCGCCGAAACCGGCTCGCGTATGGCCAGCAATCGTGGCGAATCAAACCCGACCGCACGCCGGGGCGACACGATTTTCAATTCGAATAACGTCAGCGAAGGCGACAAGATCTTCAGCGCCCGCTTCAACGGTAGCTGAGTTCTTCTGCAAGACTGGCGCTCGGTAAAATCACCTTGCCGAGCGTTTCAAAGAGTCGTCGGGCGTAATCGCGGCAATCGCACTCGCACTCGCGATGTGCCAATCAGCTGATCAACGCTGCACTCGCATGCTCACGGGTCGCCGCAAAACGTATCGCTGGCGCGCGTTCGATCGCCAGTTGCAGATTGACTCGCGTCGGCGCGAGATAGACCAGTTCACCCGCCGCATCGAGCGATAGAAACGACGCATTTTTTTCGCGGAACTCGGCGAGTTTTTTCTCGTCTTCGCCGTGCACCCAACGTGCCGTGACGACACCGATCGTTTCGAACAGACAATCCACGCCGTATTCGTCCTTGAGCCGATACGCAACCACGTCGAACTGCAACACGCCGACCGCACCGAGAATCAGATCGTTCGACATCAGCGGGCGGAAAAACTGCGTCGCGCCTTCCTCCGATAATTGGGCCAGACCTTTCTGCAATTGTTTGATCTTCAGTGGATCACGCAAGCGCGCGCGCCGAAACAACTCCGGCGCGAAATTCGGAATACCCGTGAAGCTCAGGTTCTCGCCCTCGGTAAATGTGTCGCCGATCGAAATCGTGCCATGGTTGTGGATGCCGATGACATCGCCCGGCCATGCCGTTTCCACCAGTTCGCGATCCGACGCCATGAACGTCAGCGCGTTCGCGAGTTTCATTTCCTTGCGTGTGCGCACATGAAACGCCTTCATGCCCGCGGTAAATTTGCCCGAGCAGATGCGCATGAACGCGACGCGATCGCGGTGCATCGGATCCATGTTCGCCTGAATCTTGAATACGAAGCCCGTGAGCTTGGTTTCATCGGGAGAAATTTCACGCGAGGTCGTCGCGCGCGCCAGTGGCCCGGGCGCATTTTCGACAAACGCATCGAGCAACGGCTGCACACCGAAATTGTTCACCGCCGAGCCGAAGAACACCGGAGTTTGTTTGCCGGCAAGATACGCATCACGATCAAAAGGATTTGATGCGCCGAGTACCAGCTCAAGTTCATCGCGTAATTCGTCGTACATGTCGCCGAGACGCCGACGCAATTCCGGATGATCCAGTCCGATAAAAATCGTCGAATCCTGACGCGTGAAATTGCGTCCCGGTTCGTACAGATGCACTTCATTCGTCAGCAAGTGATACACGCCCTTGAGGCGCGAACCCATGCCGATCGGCCACGTCACCGGCGCACACTGGATGCCAAGCACCGACTCGACTTCATCCAGCAATTCGATTGGCGAACGACCCTCGCGATCGAGCTTGTTGATGAAGGTAATGATCGGGGTGTCGCGCAGGCGACAGACTTCCATGAGCTTGATCGTGCGTTCTTCCACGCCCTTGGCGCAGTCGATCACCATCAGCGCCGAATCGACCGCAGTCAGCACGCGATAGGTGTCTTCGGAGAAATCCGCGTGGCCCGGGGTATCGAGCAGATTGATGACGCGATCCTCATACGGAAATTGCATCACCGATGACGTCACCGAAATACCGCGCTCCTTTTCCAGCGCCATCCAGTCAGAGGTGGCATGCCGCGCCGCCTTGCGCGATTTCACGCTGCCGGCCATCTGGATCGCACCGCCGAACAGCAACAGCTTTTCGGTCAGCGTGGTCTTGCCCGCATCGGGATGCGAAATGATGGCGAACGTGCGCCGACGACGGGTTTCGGTGAGCTGGGTCATTGCGATGCTGCGTAAACATGGGATCGCCCTGTGCAGACTTTGCAAGGCAGGCCGAAAGGGCAGCGATTATAGTCGATCCGAGTCGGCCACATTGGCCAAAGCGCGTGCGCGCAATCAAGGCTCGCCGAGCAACATGCCTTCGGTCGGAACAAACCCATCCACCGAGTCGGTAAATTTGAACGGCACCGACACCAGCTCCATATTCCGATTCTGCTGGATGCAAAAATGCAGATGCGGGCCACTCGAATATCCGGTGTCGCCGGACAACGCCAGCGTCTCGCCCGCCTGCACGCGCGCGCCGACATGCACACGCGCCGTCTCCATCTGCAGATGCGCATATACCGCCATGCTGCCGTCGGCATGCACGATGCGGATATTGTTGGCGCGATCACCGTAGCGTGCCATGTCCAGGCCGGCGCCGTAGAAATCGTTGTCGACGGTCATCACCACGCCGTCGCGCGCCGCGATAACGGGCGTGCCTTCCGGCATGCCGATATCCACAGCGTATTGATTCTGCGCGTCGTGATGACTGAACTTGCCGCCAAAACCCTGCGCCACTCTAAACTGATCGTGCGCGGGAAACGGCAGCCGATAACGCGCCGATTCATTCACCGTCGCGTGCACATCGCCGGGCATGTAGGTCGCACTGAATCGATAACGGAAACCCAGCCGCGGGTCCGCTGCATGAATATGCACACCCGGCGTTTCGCCCTGCGG
>JANXUW010000101.1 GCA_025351985.1 Pseudolysobacter sp. | reverse complement strand
CCGCGTCATCATGGGCGGCTCGGGATCGGGCAAAAGTACCTTGCTGCGGCATCTGCTCGGGTTGCACAAACCGCGCGGTGGCAATATCCGTCTGCTCGGCGTGGACATCGCCCGCGCATCGCCGCGCGAGCTGCTCGACGTGCGGCGCAAGATCGGTGTGTCGTTCCAGGGCGGGGCGTTGCTGACCTCGATGACGGTCGGCGAAAACGTCGCGTTGCCGCTGCGCGAACACACAACGCTCGACGAGCACACGATCCGCATCATGTCGCGGCTCAAGCTCGAAGTGGTCAATCTCGGCGGATTCCAGGAGCTCATGCCGAGCCAGCTTTCCGGCGGCATGATCAAGCGCGCCGCACTAGCGCGGGCGATCGTGATGGATCCGAAGCTGCTGTTTTTCGATGAGCCGTCGGCCGGGCTCGATCCGGTCGTGTCGGCCGAACTCGACGAGTTGATTTTGCGATTGCGCGATGCGCTGCGCATGACTATCGTGGTGGTCACGCACGAACTCGACAGCGCGTTCAAGATTGCGGATACGATAACGGTGCTTGATGAAGGATCGATCCTTATGACCGGCACGGTGGCCGAAGTGCGTGCCGCGCCGAACGAGCGGATTCAGGATTTGCTGAATCGGCGGCCGCGCGAAATCGTGATCGACGCCGATTCCTATCTGCGCCGCCTGACCGAGGAACGTGCATGAACAAGATGCTGGCGAGAACAAGGGAAAAAAGTGAAGCGCGATAACGTCAATTACATCCTGGTCGGCGGGTTTGTCGTGCTCGCGTTTGTCGTGCTGCTGACGGCGTTGACGATGATCACCGGCCGCGGCGGTGCGAGCGCGGATTACCACACGTATTATCACAACGTCACCGGCCTGCATTACGGCGCGCCGGTGTTTTATCAGGGTTATCGCATCGGCCAGGTCAGCGATCTCACGCCCGAGCGCACGGCCAAAGGCACGCGCTACAAAGTCACGCTCGCGGTGCAGCGCGACTGGACGATTCCGAAAGACAGCGTCGCGCGACTCGCCGCGACCGGTTTGCTTTCGGATGTGGCTGTTGCGATCGACGAAGGCCCGAGTCCGGAAAAAGTTGCGGTCGGCGGTGAATTGATGGGTGCCGAAAGCGCGGACATTTTCACTGCGATGAATGCACTCGCCGCGCAGCTCAGCGATCTCACGCGCAGCCAGATCACGCCACTGATCCAGACCTTGTCGCAGCGCGTCGATTCGATCACCGGCAGCATCGATAAAAGAACCCCGGAAATTCTCGATCAAACCCAACAATTATTGACGCGACTCAACACAGCGTCGGACTCGGTCAACGATCTGCTCAAGCCGCAGAATCGCGCGGCGGTGGCCGGCATTCTCGGTGACATTCGCGGCGTCAGCAAAGAGCTGCACACGACCCAGGATCTGCTCAATCAGGCGCTGCTGCAGATCGGCGCGATTGCGCAGGAAAACCGTCCGGGCGTAAAACAATCGGTCGACGACTTGCAGACGATTTTATCGACGCTGTCCAGCCGCATCGGCAGTATGACGCAGCACCTCGACGCGGCGAGTCGCAACTTCGACGAGTTCAGTCACGAAATCCGCAAGAGTCCGAACCGCCTGTTGCTGGCACCGAAAGCGGACAAGGTCGAGGAAGACAAGCAATGAAAATCCTGATCGTCGCGATGCTGCTGTTGCTCGCCGCGTGTTCGGCGCCGAGCGTGCCGGACGAAACCTATTTTCGCCTGCCCGCATCGAGCAATATCGCCGCGCCGAATGCGCAGCCGCTGTTCACGCAACCGCTGGTGGTCGATGTTTTCAGCGCGGACGGTTTGTATGCGGAGCAGGCGCTGATCTACACCACCGATGCCGAGGCCGGCACCTTGCGTGCCTATCATTATCAGCTCTGGGCCGATCCGCCATCGCGCATGTTGCAACGCCGGCTGGTCGATCAATTGCGTGATGCCAAGGTGGCGCCGCTCGTTACCGATCGCCTGCCGTCGGGTTCGAAGGCATGGCGTATCAGCGGTTTGATCCGGCGCTTCGAACGCGTCAAGCAAGCGCAGGGTTTTCGTGTCGTGGTCAATCTGCAGATGCGTCTCGATGCAGCCGGCCAGCCGTTGCTCGAACAGAATTATGCCGAGGAAATAGCTGTGCCGGCGACCACGCTCGATGCGAGCGTGCAAGCGTTCGGCGCGGCGGTCGATGCGATCTTCAAACGCTTCCAGGCCGACCTCGCCACGATCAAGGTAAATACCCATGCTGGCTGAAACGCAACGCCAGCAATTCCTTGAAGCGATGGGCGTGGATGTCTACGTGTTGCGTGCGCGCGCCGAGTCATCGATCGCGGAAATTGTCGGGCGTGCTGCCGATACCGAGACGGAAAAAAAGCCGGCGGTCATCGTGTCAGCACAGCCGCGCCTGGTGATCGTCTGCGAACGTGTGGATGGAAATTCGCGCGAAATATTCGATCGCCAACATACGCTGATTTTGCGTGCGCTCGGTCTGGATACCGCACAGATCGAATGGCTGTTTGCGGATGCGACGCAGCTCGAACGAGAGCCGCCCGCGCTCAACGCGTGGCTCGTGCTCGGCGAACATCTCGCGCGTGTGCTCGGTCAGCAATTATCGACACAACAGCAAAATGCTTCGGTGATCGCGGTGCTGCCGGCGTTGCCGAATGCGCTGCGCGGCGGTGCGAACAAACGTGCTTTCTGGCAAGCGCTGAAACCGGTTGCGCGTGCGCTGCGCCAACGTGCCGCGAGCGACGCGGTATCGTCCTCACCGCACTGAGTTCGGAATAACGATGGTTGCCCAACTCACATCCACCCAGACCGCCGCAAGTATGCGCCCGATGCGCGCGGAAGACGTGGATGCGGTCAGCGTCATCGAGCAGAAATCCTACGATTATCCGTGGACCAGCGCGATCTTTCGCGACTGTTTGCGCGCCGCTTACGACTGCTGGGTGCTCGTGCAATCCGGCGAAATTGTCGGTTACGGCGTTCTGGCCGCGGCGGCCGGTGAGGCGCATGTGCTGAATGTTTGTATCGCGCGCGCGGCGCAAGGCGAGGGCCACGGCAAACACCTGATGCGCCGCCTGATCGACCTCGCGCGCTGGCATCATGCTTCGCGGATTTTTCTCGAAGTGCGGCCGTCGAATACGCGTGCGATCGCGCTGTATTTCAACCTCGGTTTCAACGAGATCGGCAATCGCCCGAATTATTATCCGGCCAAACACGGTCGCGAAGACGCGATCGTGATGGCGCTGGAATTATTCCACGACGTCGAATAGGCGCCGCTGCTTCGACAGCGACGCCGACACCGTTGATTACAATTCGTCCAATCGACGCAGTTGCTCCTTCAGATTGGCGAGTAGCGTACTGAAGTCGGCGAGCCGCTGTTTTTCCTGTTCGACCACCGCCGCTGGCGCGTTATCGACGAAACTCGGTTTGCCGAGTTTGGCTTCGCACTTGCCGATCTCGCTTTCGACACGCGCGATCTCGCGCAGGATGCGGGTTTTTTCGGCATCCTTGTCGATCAATCCCGCCAGCGGAATCAGCACGCGCAGTTCGCCGACCAGCGCCGCCGCGGCGGTGGGTTCGGCCTCGTCGGCACTTACCCATCGCGGAATTTCGGCACGCGCGAGAAACGCGATCTGTGCGGCGAATTTTTCGCAGCGAACACGATCCGAGGCATCACCGTTGGCGAGCAGCAGTGTGATCTTTTTCGCCGGGGAAATATTCATCTCGCCGCGAATGCTGCGAATGCCGAGCAGCACGTTCTTGAGCCACTGAATATCGTTTTCGGCCGCGATATCGACCGCAAATTCTTCGGCGCGCGGATAGGCCTGCAGCGAAATCGTATCGCCCTTGATGCCGAGCTTCGGTGCAATCTCGTGCCAGATTTCTTCGGTGACGAACGGGATCAGCGGATGCAACGTGCGCAGCACGGTTTCGAGCACATACAGCAACGTGTGGCGCGTCGAATCGGCGGCGCGGCGCTGGCTGGCATCGATCGTTGCATCGCCGGTTTCAGTGGTGCCTTGCAATGCCGGTTTGGCGAATTCGAGGAACCAGTCGCAGAACTCGTTCCACGTGAATTCGTACACGGCTTGTGCGAGCAGATCGAAACGATAGGCGGCGAATTGTTTGTGTACTTCGGTGAGCGTGTGATGCAGCCGCGCGATGATCCAGCGCTCGGCTTCGGTCATTGCGGCGGGTGTGATTTGCGGCGTGCCGATCAGCGCGACGAGCGGCATGCCCATCGGTGCGACTTCGGCGGCGACGATGCTCGCAGGCGTTGTCGGCACGACAAAATTCTCGCAATTCATCAGCACAAAACGCGCGGCGTTCCACAGCTTGTTGCAGAAATTCTTGTAGCCTTCGGCGCGGCTCAGATCGAAATTGATCGTGCGTCCGTACGTGCCGAGCGCGGCGAAAGTGAAACGCAACGCATCGGCGCCGACTGCGGTGATGCCGTCCGGGTATTCCTTGCGAATGCGTTTTTCGACTTTCTCGCGCACCTGCGGAATCAGCAGCGACGCGGTCGATTTTTTCACGAGCGATTCGAGATCGATGCCATCGATCAGGTCGAGCGGATCGAGCGTATTGCCCTTCGACTTCGACATTTTCTGGCCTTCCGCATCACACACGATGGCGTTGATGTAGACCTCGCGGAAAGGCACCTTGCCGGTGAAATACTGCGTCGCCATGACCATGCGCGCGACCCAGAAAATGTCGAAGTCGAAGGGCAATACGCTCGATCCGCTCGACCTGATCGATGGCATCGATCTCGA